>JAIMBH010000003.1 GCA_023511485.1 Bacillota bacterium
GCCAAAGTCGGCCTCTTTTTAGTTGAAAGCCTTGCTAAAAAGCGGTTAAATTTAATAGAGCGTTTTTGAAAAGTTATTTACGGGAGAGGTTATACCTTGATCTTTCTACAGATATTGCAAATATTTCGCAATCTTGCCGCAAATACGCTCCCGCTATTTATTATAGCACTTACATTATCAGCCGTATTGGCTGAATATTTCCCGCTACGTTCATTAGATAACTTGCAAAAGCAGATCGGCAAGCGCTCTATTTTATTTACGGGCCTTTTTGGGGCGCTAATGCCGGCAACGCCGGCCCTTCGTGTCCTAATGGCGGAATATGCCAGGCAAGGCGGTGCAGGTTGGGCACCCATACTCACCTTCATTGCCGCTGCTGGCGCGGGTGCCCCCGCGCTTCTTATGACAACTGCTGTCGGCTTGCCGGTAGCTTTCTTAAGATTGATACTCTCCGTTTTGTTTGCTTATTTTTTGGGGGTTACAGCCATGCGGTTTATGCAGCCACAACTTAATGCTGCTTATATTGAGTCTGACCTCGAGATGCTATGCGATAGAGAATTCTGCGAATTGCCAACAAGCGGTATAACGAAGCTGGGCACAATAGTAGAGGCAAAAAATATATGGGTCAATTTTCTGAACCTGGCAAGAGTTACGCTTCCCTGGATGATTTTAAGCCTCTTGCTTGCGTCGATTGTAAGCACGGCTGTATCTGGTGAAGCAGCTAGGTCGGTATTTAGTGGCCCGTTTGCACCTTTTAAAGCTGCCCTACTCGGTATACCATTTTATTTCGCCTGCGGGACGGATGTGCCGCTTATATATGTTCTTTTAAAAAAAGGAGTAGATCTAGCAGTCGTTGTTTCGCTAATGTTGGCTGCTCCCCTTGTTAACTTTCCAGTTTTTTTGGCGGCAGGTAGGTGGCTGGGTTATAGATATGCTTTTGCTATTGTATCTTTCTTTTGGCTGCTTTCTTCAGCCATCGGTGTGTTCTTAAAATTAATAAGCCTTAAGTGATATGATTTTCTAATATACCCACTACTCTTCAAAGGAGACAAGCGTAAAATACATAAATACAACATGAAGTAGATTCATTTCATAGGAGGTATAAATGCGAATAACAGCTAAGCTGGCTGATAAGATTTCAATCGTAAAGCCCGAAGAGTTAATAAACGTTATAATTAAACTGCGTGTTTTTGACCGGGAGCTTGTTTCAGAGCTTCTAATACGTCCCCATGTAAGTATCCGTCAGGTTATTGGAATGGCAAAGGCGATCGCTCTTGCAATTCCCGCCGGTGAGATCGAAAAGATCGCAGCAGAGCCGTGGATTGAGCGGATTGAAGAAGACGAGAAGGTTTATGCTGTTCTTGATGAATCGGTTCAGATGATTGGCGCACCATCTGCCTGGGATTTTGGTTTTTCTGGTAAGAAAGTTAAGCTTGCCATTATTGATACGGGGATAGATAGGCGACATCCCGATTTTGCAAATCGCATCATTGCCATAAATGACTTTACGCTCGAGGGGTTTAAGGACAGCAATGGGCATGGAAGCCACGTTACCGGCATTGCTGCAGGAAGCGGTGTGGCCTCCGGGGGCCGCTACAAGGGCATTGCTCCTGACGCTCTAATAATTGCGGGCAAAGTCCTGCAAGCTGATGGGACTGGGCGGATGAGCGATGTCATGGCCGCTGTGGAGTGGGCCGTAAATCTTGGGGCCGACATAATCAATCTTTCACTAAGCACAGGTGAGCCGTCTGACGGCAATGATGGGTTATGCGAGATATGCGATATGGCGGTTGAAGCAGGCGTAGTTGTTTGTGCCGCTGCTGGAAACGAGGGCCCTGATAGAAGAACTATCGGCAGCCCTGCCGCCGCGCGACGCGTGATAGCAGTTGGAGCTGCCACAGCTAACGGGCTTGTTGCGGAGTTTTCATCACGGGGGCCAACGGCCGATGATCGCTTAAAGCCAGAGCTTGTTGCTCCAGGGGTAGATATAATTTCAGTGCGCGCCAAAGGCACGAGGGCCGGAAAGCCGCTTGATGCCAATTATACATCTGCAACCGGAACCAGTATGGCAGTACCGCATGTAAGTGGCGTTGCGGCCCTGCTCCTTGAGGCCAATAGAAAAGCCTCGCCGCAACTTATAAAAGAGGCACTTCTTCATACAGCAACAGATCTTGAAGTTGACGATTATGCACAGGGCGCAGGAATGCTTGCAGCCGAACCGGCATTGCGCTATGTGCAGACCCATGAAAATCCTCCTGAGCCGATTGATCAGTCACCGCCACGATCGGCTTCACTTATGCTGCTGGCAGGTCTATACGAGACATTTTCTGCGAACAGGCGCATAGGAAGGTCTAGAGCTAGGGTTGCGGCAGGCGAGAGCACGGATTCCCTTAATGAAGAGCCTGAAGCGTCGTTTCTGGATTAAGTGTCCAAGAATTGCTGGTTGAAATGATTTTTGGAATGATCTAAATGTAGGCAGGGCTTTATCCTACCAGGTAAATAGAGCGTATAGATGCCCGGCAATTAGGGCATCTATGTTTTGTAAAACATCTAAGAATAGGTTAAATTAATTCTGCATTTAGTACTTTAGGCAGGGATCTGAAACGATAATTGAAGTTGAAAACCTCAGAAAAGAATTTAACGGTATTGAAGCGGTTAAGGGAATCTCTTTTAACGTTGGCCAGGGTGAGGTATTTGGTTTCCTCGGACCAAACGGTGCTGGAAAAACAACGACTATCAATATGCTCTGTACACTTCTTAAGCCCACGGCCGGACGTGCCACTGTAGACGGTTTTGATGTCTCAAGGGAAAGGCTTTCAGTGCGAAAATCCATCGGGCTTGTTTTTCAGGAACCCAGCCTTGATGAGAGACTTACGGCACTTGAGAACCTGCGGTTTCACGCTATGATATATGGCGTACCTAAATCCGACCGCAACAGGCGCATCCCGGAGGTGCTCGAGCTAGTTGAGCTTGCTGGCAGGCAAAACGACCCAGTAAAGACGTTTTCCGGTGGCATGAAAAGAAGGCTTGAGCTTGCACGGGGTCTTCTGCATCGCCCAAAAGTCCTCTTTCTTGACGAGCCAACACTGGGGCTCGACCCGCAGACAAGGCACTATATATGGGACTATGTCAACCAGCTTAAAATTGAGGAGGGGCTCTCCATCTTTCTTACGACCCATTATATGGATGAGGCAGAGAATTGCGACCGCATTGCCATTATAGACCACGGCTTTCTCATTGCAATCGATACGCCGGAGGTGCTCAAAGAAAGCATTGGCGGCGAGGTTATCATGCTGACAACTAGAGACAATAAAAAGGCGGCTGCTGAGATAAAAGATAAATTTGGCATCTCCTGCATCGAGATAAATGGTGAGCTTTCGCTTCAAACCACAGACGGCAACCACTTTATGCCCAAGTTGGTTAGAGGGCTTGAGACCGAGGTCTTCTCGATCTCGCTTAGGAAACCTACGCTTGAAGATGTCTTCCTTAAAATGACTGGGCGGAGAATTAGAGACGAGAAGGTGGAAGGAATCGACCAGGCTAAGACGCGGATGCGGGCAAAAAGGGGGCGTACAAGATGAGAGTCGCCCTCATGGGTATCTACACCCTTTGGCTGCGAGACATAACCCGTTTCTTGAAGGATAAACCAAGGATTGTGAGCTCGGCGGCACAGCCGCTGCTTTGGCTGTTTGTCCTGGGCATGGGTATTTCCACAGCTTTTATGCGCGGCGGGAACGGCAGTCCTGAATATCTTCGCTTTATCTACCCGGGCATCATCTCGATGTCGGTTCTTTTTACATCGATATTTTCTGCCGTCTCCATCATTTGGGACCGTGAGTTTGGCTTCTTAAAAGAGGTCCTGGTAGCACCGATACCACGCTGGTCGGTCGCAGTTGGGCGCGCTCTTGGCGGAAGTACGGTTGCGGTCTTGCAGGGTGCGATAATACTTCTGTTTGCACCGGTAGTTCACGTATCCTTTGGTGTACTACAACTGTTGGGCGCGTTTTTGATTATGTTTATAATTGCGTTTTCGATGACATCATTTGGCATTTTAGTCGCTGCGCGTATGCAGACTCACGAGGGATTTCAGGTAATCATGAACTTTATTCTTCTGCCGATGTTTTTCCTCTCGGGAGCGATGTTTCCCGTTGGGAAACGACTTCCCATCTGGATGCAGGCACTTGTGCGCATCGATCCCTTAAGCTATGGAGTCGATGCCCTAAGGCAGACACTGGTTGGAAAGAATGTACTGGCAGGCATAGGGTCTTTTCCGATCTGGCTTGACCTTTTGATCATCGTCTGTTTCGGTGCAGTTATGCTAACCATCGGAGCCTACTACTTCGAGAAGACCGAGTAATCACCAAATCAAAATAAGCTAACATTGACTAAAAGCAGGTACAAGATTATCATTGCTATATCTTTTGGGTAACGCAAAGGGATGAGCTATGTACGTAGTCATAGGCGGATGCGGCCGTGTAGGTGCTCAGCTAGCAACTATGCTCTCAGATGACGGTCACAACGTGGTTGTAATTGATGCCAATCCAGGTTCATTTCGCCGGCTGGGGGCTAGTTTTAACGGTTTAACAGTTGTGGGAAACGGTTTTGACGAGCAGGTTCTTGAGAAGGCGGGAATAAAAAACGCCGATATTTTTGTGGCGGTCACCAATTTAGACAACGCCAATATAATGGCAGGTCAAGTAGCCAAGAAGCTCTTCGATGTTCCTAAGGTCATATCGAGAGTCTATTACCCGGATAGAGAAAAAACATACCATAAACTTGGCTTAGAGACTGTCTGTGGAACAACCCTGGTTGCTCGAAGGATTAGGAACTTGGTGCTGGGAAGAGAGCTTGTTTCTGAGGTCGAGCTTGACTTAAACTCACAAATCATCGAGCTGAAAGCCGTCCCGGCTATCATTGGCAAGAGGGTCGCAGACATAGAAATCGCGGGCGAGTTTAGACCGGCGATCATCATCAGAGAAGGGAAAAGCATAGTTGTTTCAGCCGATACCAAGATCGCAGCCGGCGACCTGATAATCGCTGCTATAAGCTCTCGTGCGGTTGAGAAGCTATCGAAGCTTTACGGCGTGGACATATACGTGAATGAGCCGGAATGGTTCTCATGCCCTGTCTAACTAATAAGGTGAAGATATGTATATTATTATTGGGGGCGGCGGAAAAGTCGGAGCTGCACTTGGGCGAAAGCTATCAAAAAGAGGACATGCCGTCGTCTTGGTTGAGAAGAATGAAGAGAAGTGCAAGCGACTTGCAGTTGAGAACGACGATATACTTGTAATAAATGGTGATGCCTGCGACGTTCGGTACATGGAAGAAGCTGGCGCAGAGCGGGCAGATGTGCTTGCCGCTGTGACCGGAGACGACGATGACAATCTTGTCATGTGCCAACTTGCTCTGGAAGGCTTCCATATCCCTAAAGCTGTTGCCCGGGTAAACGATCCAAGAAACGAGCGCATATTTCATGCACTTGGCATTAATGCACTTTCAAGCACCACCATAATAACTCGCCTTATTGAAGAAGAGGCGACCATTGGAGACATAGTCACCCTCCAGGCACTCAAAAAGGGCAATCTGGTCTTGGTTGAGATGGACCTCCCTAGCGATACTCCTGTGAGCGGAAAAAAGATCATGGACGTAAAACTTCCCAAAGAGATCGTCCTGGTATCCATCATTCGAAACGAAGAGGTAATCATCCCCAGGGGAAACACTATCATCAGTGCTGGGGACTCGATAATCGCTGTTACCAGTCCAGATAAGGAGCAGGTATTAAGGGATATTTTAACCGGCGCGAGGTAGTTAATGCCCAAAAAGATCAGCAAGTTAAGTCAAGTCACGCAATGTGTTGCAGGTATAGCAATCGAGGTTTTTTATGCGGTCTTGCTAGCAGCCGTGGCCTTCGCTATCAGTGCTCTAGTATTGAGGTGGTCTTAGGTGTTTCTTGTTAGGCCAAGGCTGGTAGATTTTAAAATAATCGGCTACTACCTGGGAAAGATCATTCTGGGTATTGGCTATATGATGGCTATTCCGCTTTTTATCTCCCTTTTTAATCAGGAGTGGGCGTCAGCGCTAGATTTTGTTATCGGGGTTGGCCTTTCCCTTTCAATTGGCTATCTTCTGCTTTTAGTCTGCAGAACTGGGCGGGATATTGGCTGGATCCATGGCGTTTTAGTCGTACCGGTTGCCTGGCTTGCCGCAATGGTTTTAGGAGCAGTTCCCCTTTATCTAAGCGGGCATTTTTTGTCGTTTCTCGATGCGTTGTTTGACACGATGAGCGGCTTTGCCACCACTGGCCTCACGCTTATTCAAGATCTGGATCACCTATCTTACGGACATAACTTTTGGCGGCACCTTACGATGTTTATCGGCGGGCAGGGGATAGTCGTTATCACGATCACTCTTATCGCCGGTGGTGCATCGGGTATCTATGGTATGTATATAGGGGAGGCACGTGAAGAAAAGATATTGCCGAACCTCGTGCAAACGGCGCGAGTTATCTGGCTCGTAAGCTTTATATTTCTTGGCACTGGGACGATCACACTGTGGCTGGTTGGATGGCAAGCCGGTATGCCCCCGCTAAGGGCGTTGTTTCACGGCATGATGGTATTCATGGCTGCGTTTGATACCGGTGGATTTTCCCCGCAGTCGCAAAGCATCCTCTATTACCACAGCATCGCGTACGAGTTCGCAACGATACCTTTCATGGTTGCTGGTGCCCTCAACTTTGCTCTACACTATGCGCTTTTTACCGGCAACCACCGTGAGATATTCAAAAATGCTGAGACGCTCACCCTAGCTATAACGATTGCGCTGCTCTTTGCTTTGACTGCAGGAGGTCTTTCGCAACTGGGTGTGTACGGGGATACGGTGTCGCTGTTTAGAAGAGGTTTTTATCAAATCATATCCGCGCATACCGGAACCGGTTTTATGACTATATACGGAGCGCAGTTCCCCAATCTCTGGGGGCCATTTGCAATGCTGGGGGTGGCCTTTGCTATGGGTCTTGGAGCGAGCGCCGGATCAACCGCGGGCGGCATAAAGGCGTTAAGGGTTGTGACGATGTGGAAGTCCTTCGTTTTAGAAATCAAAAGAATGGTTCTGCCACCATCAGCAGTTATAGTTGAAAAATACCATCACTTAAAGGAGAACGTTATTGAGGAGAGGCTTCTTTTGAATGCATTCTTTATCAGCTCTGCTTATATTTTAACCTACGTGTCGGGCGGTGTGATTGGCACTTACTTAGGATATCCATTCGTCAACTCCCTCTTTGAGTCGATCTCAGCTGCGGCAAATGTTGGTTTGACATCCGGAGTTACCGCTCCAAGTATGCCGGATGCACTCAAGGTCGTCTACATCATCGAGATGTGGGTGGGCCGTCTTGAGTTTTTATCTATCATGGCTCTGGTAGGTTATGCGCTGTCGGTGGTGAGGGGTAAATGATCCGTGTGTTGGTTAAGGTACTGCTTGTTATAATGATTCTCTTTGCGCTTGAGTTGCCGGCATATGGCTTGACTTCGAGCACCGAACTTCTAGAAGATGGGAAGAAGTATACGGGCAAGAGAATTATTTTTCAGGGCGAGGCTATAGGCGATGTCATGAAACGCGGCTCTTACGGGTGGGTGAACCTGCGCGACGAGGAAATTGCCGTCGGCGTCTGGGCACCGGTTGGAATGCTTGAAAAGATAAAATACACTGGCGACTACGACCACCGAGGCGATACTGTAGAAGTCGAGGGTGTATTCAGCCAGAATTGCAAGGAGCATGAGGGTGAGATCGATATCCATGCCGAGAGCTTGAAAATCGTTGAAGCAGGAGGCAAGGTGGCTCACTCCGTTGATGTGAAAAAGGTTTTAGTAGGAGGAGCCCTTTCACTGCTAGCCCTAACACTTTTTACTGTCAACCGTATTCAGAAGAGGCGTACAGTTGGCTTTGTAGGTAGAGGGCTTACAAAATAAATCAAGACCTCACATTATCTCGTTTAGAACCAATAAACGTATAAAGAGGTCTTAATATGGAAAACATTATTAATTCTATCTGCAGGCCACTAGAAGATGGAGAGTCTAAATCTTCTGCTTTACGGCTGTTACAAGCCACATGGCAAGCATCCATGGGTCAATGTTTTGCGAGACGGCGCTTAGGTTAAGGGCATTTGCATAAACCGATGAGATGTACCTACAAATTGTTAAGAGTAACCGCACAGTTGTCACTTCTTAACAGATACGGGCGAATCGGGTATAATTCAGATAAAAAGAAGCAAAAACAAGAAACAATGTCGGGATTAAAGTATTTGTCTGATTTCTTGTTTTAAGTTTTCTAGTTACTGATTGTGCGGGCATAGCTCAGTTGGTAGAGCATCAGCTTCCCAAGCTGAGGGCCGCGGGTTCGAGTCCCGTTGCCCGCTCAAAATAAACAGCCTCCGAGAGGGGTTGTTTTATTTTAAGTGGGTAACACGATTAGCTTAAGAGATCAACCCCACTCCACCCGTAAATAATTTTCTTCGTTAAGAGCATTCTACGCACACCATCCAAGTTTTTGGGTAAATAGATGACAAAAGCGATGCAGTCCATGAGCAAACAAGAAATATTATAACAACTGCCAGGTTAAAGTCGCTTTAAGAAAATTTAGTCCAGGGCTTTTGGAAGGGGAGATTGCTTTATGGCGATGTTTGTGATGCTCACCAAATTAACAGAGGAAGGGATGGAGACCCTTACGAAGAATCCTGAGAGAATCAAGCAGGTAAATGAAGAGGTTAGCCAAAAGTTCGGCGTAAAGATCATGTCGCAGTATGCCTTAATGGGACCATATGATTTTATTAATCTCATTGAGGCGCCAGACAACGACACAATTATGAAGATGGCGATCGAGCTTGGATCACGAGGAACAATTATGCCACTAACAATGCCTGCAATAGAGGTAGATCGCCTTATTGAAGACCTTAAAGGACTGGCGGAAGCGGCATAATCAGGCTTGACGACTTTTATGGTAACTGCCGATTGCTGGTTAGCATGGCTAGGGTCTGGATAAAGCATGTGCAAGATCGGAAAGCAAGAACGAAAACAGCCCTCCTCTAGAGGGCTGTTTTCGTTGCCGTTACCTAAATTACCTAATGTGATTAAATCACCATTTGCCTTGAATTGACTCCTGGTTTAAAATCACTCCTTATACGGTCTGAAATCTCATGTGAGATTTGGTGTCTCAGGGAGTTTGAAAGGGCAACGTGGAAATAATACAGGGTCTCGCCAGGATTTCTTTTATGGACAAAGACCCTTGGTTTTCTTAGCATTAAACCACTCTCCGATTGCTTTAATCCCTATATCCACTATATATATCGACATTTCGAAAAGGAGTCTTTAGTGAAATGCTGCAGCTATAACGGATATGCAATGCCGATTTTACTTTGGTAGCTTATCCCCATGGTCTACCGGGTTTGTGGCCTCTTCGGAAGCGCCAGGTTCACCCATGCTTACGATGTCTCGTAGGACGATGATCTCTACACGGCGGTTCTTAGCCCTGCCTTCAGGGGTATTGTTTGTGGCGACCGGGCGGTATTCACCATAGCCGGACGCAGAAAGTCTGCTGCTTGCGGCCGGGTACTTTGCAATCCAGTACATTATAACGCTAACAGCCCTATCGGTTGATAGATGCCAGTTTGAAGGATACCGCTCATTATGGATAGGGACGTTGTCTGTATGACCGTCGACCTTTATGGCTTTGCCCGATGGAAGAAGAATATTGGCCAGGTTATCAAGTATGGCCATAGCCTGTGGCGATAAGTCTGCCTTGCCGGACTCGAACAGCACTTTGTCAGAGAGGTTTATCACGATGCCGCGAACATCTTCTTTTACCTCAAGGCTTGTTGAGATACCGTTGGCTTTCGAGAATTCATTTATTTGCTTCATCATTTCTGAGAACTTGCGCTCCTCCTGGGCGTTTTTCAAGCCAAGAACTGCTTTTTTTGATACCTCGATATCCGTTGCCTCTCTATTTTTTCCGGTCTTGGCCTTAGCCCCGGATAAGTTATTCGGGATTACCGCAGAAGCGCTCGGGGCGAGGCCGAGTGCAGATTTTAATGATTGGGCCAATGCCTGGTATTTTGATGCATCAACGGTTGACATGGCATACATGATAACAAAAAATGCCATGAGAAGCGTGATTAAATCGGCGTAGGTAAGAAGCCAGCGCTCCATGCTGGGGCCGTGTTCGCCCTCACTCTTCTTTCTTTCCATTTGATGCTCCTTCGCAGCTTTAAGCTAAAACCGCCTGCTCGTCCATTTTATTTCGCTCGACTGGGGGCAGGAACGATTTGAGCCTGTCCTCGATGATACGAGGACTCTCGCCGGCCTGGATAGCGAGCACACCTTCGATAATTATTTCCCTTGCAATGCTCTCTTGGTTGTTGCGGGCTTTGAGCTTTGCTGCGATAGGTAGCCAGAAGATATTTGCTGAAGATACACCATAAAATGTTGCGATAAAAGCGGTGGCTATTAGAGAACCCAGGTTGCCGGTATCGCTTAGTTTCCCTAATACATGAACCAGACCCATAACTGTACCGATAATTCCCATGGTAGGTGCATACCCGCCAGCTGCTTCAAAAAATTTTATGCCGGTCTGGTGTCTCTCTTGCATAAGGTCAAGCTCTGTTCTGAGAATGTTTTTAGTAATCTCATAATCGGTGCCGTCTACAACCAGAGTCACGCCCTGGCGCAGAAAGTCGTTATCGATTTCCTCGAGCATGTTCTCGAGTTTTAAGATTCCTTCACGCCTTGCCGTTTCGGCTAATGTGACGACCACCCTGATAATTTCAGCAGAATCAATTTTCTTATCCTTGAGGGCTACTGATAGCCAGGACGGTAGTTTCATGGCATCGCGTAAAGAAAAGCAGGTCATGGTAGCGCCAAGCGTACCACCTATAACAATTACTGCGGCTGGTATATTAATAAGTGAAACTAAGTGTCCGCCTTCTAATACGACCGAAAATAATAATGAGAAAACCGCGAGCGCTATACCAATTATCGTCGCCAGGTCCATTAAATAGCCCTCTCTAAAGCCATTATGTTTTGCATGGTAAAGACTTTGTTACTAATTACTTAAGCTATATCGGCATTTGGTGGGGTATCCTTGAGAGCTATAATTGATAAATTTACCTGGGGATTCCTACCATTATTTGCCAAAATATGGCAAGTGGTTTAAAATGGAGCTGGAGGAACTATGGAGCTATCGATTGTACAGTTAAGCCCGAAAAAAATTAGCTCTTTTTACGTCTACCTGATGCTTGGCCTGCTATTTGCGCAGTGGATTGTCGTGCCTTATGCTGCCTCGCTCTACCGTCTTTTGATCGCCCGCAGAAAATAAGAAGAAGAGTTCCAATATTGTTAGAGCTCTGCTGAGGGCTGTAGAGGTGACCTGGCTACCCAACTACGGCCACTGTCCGACATAGATGGTGATAGAGGCGCCGTTTTTCTTAATTTGTTGGTTGGCGCTTGGATCCTGGCTTATAACTTTACCATCTTGGTCCTGACTTGGTGCCTTAATGTCTTCCACTTTGACCTCGAAGCCGGCACCTTCTAAGGTCTCTGCCGCATCTTCTTCCTGCTTTCCAATGACGTTTGGCACGGTTATCATCTCCGGGCCTTTGCTAACGAAAATGGTAACGGTTGAGGTTTTCTTAGCCTCGGTACCACTTGCTGGGGATGTTCTTATAACTGTACCCTTAGCATACGAGTCGCTGAATTCCTCTGCGATTGCCACGTTGAACCCGGCTTCCTTAAGAATTTCTTGCGCTTCGGTTGAAGTTTTCCCGTAAACGTCTGTCACCTGGGCGGTTTCTGGCCCTCGGCTTATATAGAGGTCTACTTTGGTACCCTCGGGCACCTCCTGGCCGGCTTCCGGGTCGGTTCGAATAACGGTACCCTCGTCGACTTCATCGCTGAACTCATTCTTTGTGTCGCCTATATCTAACCCGGCCTTCATCAGCTTTGATGCTGCAGTTGCTTCTCGGTCGCCGGTTACGTCCGGCACTTTCTTCATGTTCTTGCCTTTGCTTAAGACGACATAGACGGTGCTTCCTGCGTCTTTCTTTTCACCCGGGCCGGGGTCTTGGCTGATGATGCGGCCTGGCTCCATTGTATTGCTGAACTCACGGTCTCTCTCTGCAATCTTAAGGCCGGCCTTTTTAAGAATGCTCTCGGCTTCCTCGAAAGTTTTACCTTGAACATTTGGAACCTCAACGACTTTTTTCTGGCCCAGCCCGGCTGCATAAGCAAGCCACCCAGCAAGGACAAGAATCAGGATAACCGCAGCAACCATCAATGGCCCGCGGCCACGCCGCTTTGGCTTATCTATTACAATCGGCCTAGGGCCTCTTGCATTTCGGTTGGCATACATTGTCCTATCTACCTGTGCCGTATTGCCTGGCGGTGCCATGACCAGCGTCTCTTGCTCATCCGGGGGAGTTGCGGCAATTGGCATTCCCTCTAAGAGGCGCATAAGGTCATTTCGCATCTCAGATGCACTCTGGTATCTGCTGTCGGGATTTTTTGCCATTGCCTTTGCAACAATAATTTGCAGCTCGTCCGGAATATCGGGATTAATATCCCGCGGTGGGATCGGAAATTCGTGGACATGCTTCAGAGCGATTGCCACCGGATTGTCTCCATCAAAGGGAACTCTGCCGGTCAGCATCTCGTATAGTACTACGCCCATTGAATAAATATCAGACGTTACACCGACGTCCTGGCCGCGCGCTTGTTCTGGGGACAGGTAATGGGCTGTGCCCAGGATTGTTCCGGTTTGGGTCATGGTCGAGGTGCCGGCTCGGGCGATGCCAAAGTCGGTTACCTTAACTTCGCCCCCGCGGGTAAGAATTATATTGTGCGGCTTTATATCGCGGTGCACTATGTTATGCTTGTGCGCGAAGTTTAATGCGGAGAGTACCTTTCTTGCAATCTCAACGGCTTCTCTTGGCTTTATAGTACCCTTGGAGCTTATATATTTCTTAAGGCTCTGTCCTTCAAGAAGCTCCATCACAATAAAATAGGTACCGTTTTCGCTTCCCCAATCGTAGATGTTAACTATGTTGGGGTGATTAAGGCTTGCCGCTGCTTGGGCTTCGCGCCTGAAGCGGGATACAAAATCTTCGTCTTCAGCAAAATATTTGTGGAGGACTTTTACCGCTACCGGCCGGTCGAGAACAGTGTCAATGGCTTTATAAACATCGGCCATACCGCCGGACCCTATTTTAGCGATAATCTTATACCTATCGTTGAAAACCTGCTGCTCCATTTGCTGCCTTTGGGACACCCGTTTCTAAACAATTCTATCTATTACTTTGAATTTCCTGTTGTTTCAAGTTTATCAAGTTTCCGGCAACTAACATATTATCATAAATCAAAGGGAGCCAGAAGCCAGAATCCAAGAGCAAGAAGATATTTAAGAGCCAATGTGCCAGTGCGCCAAAGTCAAGTAATTAAAATGCTCAAGCAAGTAAAAGATATTGGCGCTCTGGTTCTTACAAGGCCTCGGCACTTTATTGGCCTGCACCCAACACCCTCATCATTATCTCTCTTGCGATCGGTGCGGCGGTTCTCCCGCCGGTGCCGCCATTTTCTACGACAGCCGCAACTAAGACCTGCGGGTCTTCCGCCGGGGCAAACCCGACGAACCATGCATGAGGCTCGCCGTTACCAACTTCTGCGGTACCGGTTTTGCCGGCAACCCGCACTCCAGGTATCTTTGCGGCCTTTCCGGTACCCTCATCCACGACTTTTTCCATAAGGCCTCTTAACACCTGCGCGGTTTCCGGCTTTATCGGGGAGAGCCAGACCCTCGGCTCGCGCTGAAAGGCAACATTGCCGTTCGGTTCCTGGATTTTTTCAACCAGATAGGGTCGCATGATCTTGCCATTGTTTGCGATGGCTGAGCAGGCAAGTGCCATAGTAAGCGGGGTTGCCTGAATCCTGCCCTGTCCGACCGCCATCCAGGCTACCTCAAGCTCATCCATATCAGACGGCCGTGGAATATGGCTTATGCCGGCTGGTATATCAAATGGAGTTTTGCGGCCAAATCCAAAATTTTCTGCGGCATCGACCAGCTTTCCACCGCCTAAGCTCTTTCCAACTTGGGCAAAAACGGTGTTAACCGACCTGGCGAACGCATCTGCAAACGTGATCTTACCAAAGCCTTTCTTTTCATAATTGGTGACCTTACCACCGTAGATTTTTATATTCGCCGGCGCATCGAAAACAGTATCGGTAGTAAGGATGGAATTTTCTAACGCTGCCGCTGCTGTTATGATTTTAAATGAGGATCCGGGCGTGAACTTGCCCTGGGTTGCCCGATTTAGCATGGGCCCGTCAGGGCTTTTGACAAGGATGCTCCAGTTATTATCGATATCATTTGGGTTATAACTTGGCTTGCTGACAAGAGCGATAACCGCACCAGTTTTTGGGTTAAGAGCGATAACAGCACCTTTTCTATCTCCTAAAAGCTTGTCTGCCAGCCTTTGGATGTCCATGTTAATTGAAAGATAAAGGTTGTTACCCGGCACGTCTTTTCCAAGAAGCCGCTTTATATAAGCATCGACTGAAGAGAGATAGCTCTGACCTGAGAGTTGCTCGTCGAAAGTCAACTCAAGCCCGGAGCGGCCGTACTTAGTAGAGTAGAAACCGGTTACCGGCGCTGCAACGCTGCCCTCCGCATAATACCTTTTATAGGAGTCGGCAACTTTCTTGCTTGTTGCAAGGACCTTGTTATCGGCACTTATTATATCGCCTCGGCGAAATTTTTGCTCATAAAGAATCGGGCGGACGTTTTCTGGTTTTGCAGTGAGCTCGCTTGCCGCGATAAACTGAAGATAGGTCAGATTGGCAACAAGCAGAACAAAGGTTGCGGTAATAATCGCGGCAAGCCTTCCAATTCGCTTGCTCATCTATCCGCCCCCTTGGCTGAAATAATAAGTAGAAGCGCGAGCAGTATGAAGTTCATCAGGATCGAGCTTCCGCCGTAGCTCATGTATGGAAGGGTAACACCGGTTAATGGTATAAGTTTAGTCGTGCCGCCAATAATTGAGAAACTCTGCAGCGCAAAGACGCTAGAGAGCCCCACGGCAGCAAGCCTTCCAAAATCATCCTTGGCTAAAAGAGCGGTTTTTAGCCCGCGCAGGATAAAGAGCAGGAAGGCTAGAATTACCGCAAACCCTCCAAGTAAACCGAGTTCCTCCGCGATGCTTGAGAAGATAAAATCGGTCTGAACCGCAGGGATAAGAGTCGGGTACCCAAGCCCTAACCCTACCCCGGTTAGACCACCGCTAGCTATCGCAAACAGGGATTGTACAATCTGGTATCCTTTGCCCGATGGGTCTATCCAGGGATCAAGCCAGATGTCAACTCGGGTTTGCACGTGAGAGAATAAAAAATAGCATGCGGCAGCGCTGGCGATAAACAGGAAGGTACCGAGAGTGACGTACACCGGCCGACCGGTTGCTACATACAACATTGCCAGGAATAGCCCAAAGAAGAGAAGAGATGTTCCCAGGTCACGCTCCAGAACCAGTATTAAAAGCGAGATAAGCCACATCACAACCAGCGGACCTAAATGTTTTAGCTCGGGCAACCAAATCCCGTAGATACGCTTAGTTGAGATGGCAAGGAGTTCACGTTTCTCCTCAAGGTAGGCAGCAAGGAAAAATACAAAAAGTATCTTGGCCATCTCGGCAGGCTGAAAGGAGATTCCCCCGATATTTAACCAAAGGCGGGCACCACCGCGCTCAACACCGATAAATATCGGGGCAAAAAGCAGGATAATGCCAAGGACAGCCAATGAGTACTTATAGTCTTTTATTGATTGGTAACGTCTGAGCAGGACAAAGGATAGAAGTATTGCAACTGTGCCTGCAATTATCCATACCGACTGAGCTACCGCAAGGTCGGGTTTAAGACGCCAGATTACAATAAGGCCCAGGCCAGACAGAAAGGCTGCAAGAGGAAGTAGCACCGGATCGGCTTCCGGGACAAAATACCGGTTAGCAACATGGATGATAAGAATCGCGGCGGTGAGAAGCCCTGCGATTCTTAGTGAATCGGCAATTGGCTGCAGAATTGTTTGCGAGAGCAAATAAAAACCGATAAATACAAGAGCAAGAACCAAAAGGAGTAAAAAGAGCTCTATATTTCGCCGGCTCAGGAAACATCACCACCCCATTCGCCACAGGCGGCCGAAACGAGAGGACGCACCTGTGTCTGGCTCAAATAAAATTACCGTAATGTTGTCTTTGCCACCGCGGTCATTTGCCCAACTGATTAATTCCCGGCATGCTTCAGTGATGTTGGTTTTATCCCTTAATACCTCGGCAATCTCATCATCTGAGAGCATGGCATTAAGGCCGTCTGTGCAGAGCAGAAACCTGTCTCCAAACAGGATTTCCTCAACTATCGTATCGACTTTAACCTCGGCCTCGCTTCCGACAGCGCGAGTGATTATGCTTCGTTGCGGATGGACCTCTGCCTCTTCAGGCTTGAGATGGCCGCTCTTTACCATCTGGGCAACAAGGGAATGGTCATTAGTAAGCTGGCTTAACTTGCCATCCCGTAGCAGATAGAGCCTGGAGTCGCCAACATGTCCGGCATAGAGTTTGCCGTCACTTGGCACAGCAACAGTAAGGGTTGTGCCCATGCCTCTTATGTCCAGGTCTTTTGTCGCCCTCTTATGGATAGCCTGATTTGCATGCTTTATTGCATTGGTTATTCTTTGCTCAACCGGTTCTTTAGACCGCTTGGTAAGCTCTGACCTTACTATATCAAGCGCCATTATGCTTGCAACTTCGCCTGCACGGTGGCCGCCCATGCCGTCTGCAACCGCAAAAATATTGCCGTCTGCGATATAGCCGTCTTCATTTAAACTTCTTTTTTTGCCGACATCGGTTAGTGCGCAGTACTTCATTTTAGCTCAAGGTTAGTTGATTGCTCATATTTCTATTTTAGATTGCACTACAAGCAATTAAAAATTATGCAAAGCTATTGGCACTCAGTTATTATCTTTTTATTTCTTTGTTTTTTAGGCTGATAGCTGATTGCTAATGGCTATTCATTAAACTGAAAAACGTTTTGGCCTATTTTGAATTTACTTCCCTTCTTAAGCTTAACTGGTTTATCGATTCGGCGGTTGCCTATAGTTGTGCCGTTTGTACTTTTTAAGTCCTCTAGCCAGTAGGCAGAATCTGCGCTGTAGATTCTGGCATGGTGGCTGGATGTAAAGTTATCATCAAGGATAATATCGCAATCGGGCGCACGTCCAATCACTAATTGGTCGGTAATTATAAAATCGATAGGTTCGTTAAATCCTGTACCCTTTAAAACAGTAACCCTCGGTATCTTCTCTTCCTCGGCACCTTCAGCCCCAATCGCCGACGACAAATCGCGTGAGACTACCTTTATAACCATAAACAAGAAGACGTAGATTAAAGCCAAAAGTAAGATATGAAGCAGTAGAGTTAGCTCGTTAAACACCACTCTCTCTCCTAAATTGAAGTTTTGTTGTACCTATTGTGATCACGTCTCCATGTTTTAAAATGCGCTCGCCGACACGCATCCCATTAACAAAAGTCCCGTTGGTACTGTCCAGGTCTTTAAGTATATATTGCGAACCTATTTTCTCAACTGTAGCATGGTGTCTTGACACATTTGGATCAGGAATAACAATGCTGTTGTCTGAAGAGCGGCCAATTTTGGTAGTAGTTTCCGGGAGCAAAAACTTGCTATCGCTACCCCCGCCAGCTCTTAATAGGTATACATGTTTTTCTATAGGTTGCGTCTTCCGGTGCGCCTTAGCATCGACTTGAGAGGCTGCTGTGTCCCTGCTCTCAAGGCTGCTTTTTATGATTATCTCGCCCAGGGTAAGTTCAGGAGAGCTATTAAAATCAATCCTGGGAGTGCCCACAATCTCATAACCTTCTCTTTTTGCATGCGTTAACAAAAAATCTTGGAACTCGGATATAAGCGTTTTTTCAAATGGCTTTAGCCTTTCGGCATCTTTCTCGCTGATTATAATGGTATAGCGGTTGGGAACATAGACTTTTGATACGCTTATTGAGCGGTGAGTGTCCATCTCGCGCACGAGTTTTTTGGCAATCTCAACCGGCTGAACACCGGATTTAAATTGTCTTACAAAAAAACCCTCAAGCAGTGACTCGATTCGCTGCTCAAAATCTCTTAACAAGCTCAAATTATCCCTCCAAAAGGATTATTCCGCGATCTCGGTCGGCCCAGGTTCTGCTTCCACGACCTTGGCTGGGGGCCGAAAGATGGGTAGCAGCAATAGTATTATAAGGGAAAAAGACAGAGACTGCATCAACCTGCCCATCTCATGTGCCCTGCCGCTGATATTTGTAAGCAGACCCTGGTAACCCATAAAAAGAACAGTAAATCCGGCAAGTGTTCCAAAGAACCACCTTCTTTTACCTCCAACAGCTGACGCCGTGGCGGCAACTATTGCCCAGAGCACGGGCTGCAGAAGCAAAAGTTTGTCTTCTATAAACGGTCCGCTTAAGAGCTGGATAATATTAATTGGGTTGGATTGCCCCCTTATCATTGCCCAGAGATTGTAAGCTTTAACCAGCTCCGGGGCAGTGCTCTCATTAAGAGCTATATTCATAAACTCAAAGGCAAGGCAGCCCAAACCAGCTATAATGGCTGCCGCAATTGGGTTGACCAACAGACCGACTAAAACCGGAAAGATAAAAGGAACCTGTATTATACCAAATGCGGCTCCAGCCACCGGTGAGACGGAAATTATCGGAAAGCGCTTGCCAACTAGGAACCAGTAGGGCAGGAGCAATAAAAACATGATAAAAAATAAGCCGAGAGAGTACTTGATTACAGAGAGCGAAAGGAAAAGAAAAGCGATGCCGACTCCGTAATCGGGCCTGAGAAGCACCACAAGGTAAACTGCAGTTGCACCAAATAGGGCTATGCTTCTTGGGATACCGTACCAATAACGGAGTATTGGCAAGAAAGGGGCACCCAGGACAAGTGCGGCAGGAGTCCTAGTAATTGACTCCTTATGCTCTTCGATAAATCGCCAGAAGCGGCTGCGCCAATTGGTATCTGTTACCTGGGCAGACTCAGCGTCTAAGTTCAGGTACCTGTTTATTAGGTTAAGTAGCACGCGCTCGGCAGTTTCGCCGGGGGCGCGAAGGTACTCGAGGTTCTCCCTAAACTCAGCTGCCGACTGGTACCTTTCATGCCCGTTTTTTGCAAGTGCCGTCATGACGCATGCATCTACGTATTCGTCCAAAGCGGGGTTGATCGAGCTTGGGGGGAAAGGCTGCAGGTGCTGTACCATATTTAAAGTCTCGGCGACCGACTCGCCGCTAAACGGGATACAATCCGTTAGAAGCTCATAAAGTACGGTACCAAGTGAATAGATATCGCTTCGTTCATCAACTGTGTCGCCACGTGCCTGCTCGGGCGACATATAGGCAAAAGTACCAATTACATCGTCACTTGTTGTGCTTGCTGCCCCTTTAAGATGCGCAATGCCAAAATCCATAACTTTAAGGCGGCCGTCGAAAAGAATCATAACGTTCTCTGGCTTGATATCCCGGTGGACGATCCCGTTTAAATGCGCTACCTCAAGGGCCCGGCATATCTCAATAGCAATCGCGATCGCCTCTTTGGGCTCAAGGGGTGCGATTCGGGAGAGGATTTTGGAGAGCGGAACACCCTCGAGAAGCTCCATGATAAGGTAGCAATCGTCGCCATCCTCCTCAAATTCGTGAACCGTTACGATGTTGGGGTGGTTTAAAAGCGCGACGGTTCGCGCCTCGCGTAGCATACGATCAGCAGAATGGCGCTTGATATGCATATGCTTGATGGCGACTTCGCGCTCCATTCGTGTGTCAAATGCTCTGTAGACATCGGCAAAGCCGCCTCTTCCGAGTTGCTCGATTACCCTATAGCGGTTTAGCAGAAGTTCTTCTGTCTTTAGCATGATAATCTGTTTCTTCAGCTGATGCGATTATTCCTTGGCTGTGTTGCGTATAAAACAAAAATGGTATAATCTATTCTGCGCGAGTATGCTTTGATGTTAGCAGATTTGCGCCAAGTTAATAAGATGCAAAGATGCGAGAATGGCGGAATTGGCAGACGCGCTAGGTTCAGGGTCTAGTCCGGGTTCCCGGGTGGGGGTTCAAGTCCCCCTTCTCGCACAGAAAAAAGTCAGCTCTAAAGCTGACTTTTTTATCGAGTGTCGATTTTTGCCCCCAACCAACCACATAAATAACTAACCCACAAACCTCTTTACCTCCACCGGCAATAATAATCTTTAAGTAGTGGAATATTTTCATCAGGGAGACGTGATCTATGGTAAGAATCGCGGCTGTAGGCGATGTTCATGCACAAGCAGGCGCCGCGTCAATGCTTAAAGCGGGCTTTGCAAATATTGCTTCAAAGGCCGATATCCTGGCGGTTGCCGGGGACTTGACTGCGCATGGACTTGCTGAGGAGGCCGAGGTGCTGGCACACATTGTTCAGGATGTGAAGATACCGATCGTTATGGTTCTTGGGAACCATGATTTTCACCTAAAGCAGCAGGAGCAGATAAAAGAGGTACTCACAAAAGCAGGCATTACGGTTCTTGATGGAGATACCGCTGTCTTTGAGATCGGTGGATACCAGGTTGGCTTTATCGGGACTAAGGGCTTTGGCGGGGGATTTGGCATAAGGGCGCTGCCGGATTTCGGCGAGGAGATATTCCGCATGATGTACAGAGAAGGTGCAAATGAGGCCGAACGGATACGTCGCGGCCTTGCAGCGCTTGAGACCGATTTCAGAATCGTCCTCTTACATTATTCACCGATAAAGGATACTCTTTTTGGCGAGCCGCCCGAGGTTTATGCGTTTTTAGGAGCATCAATAATGGCAGAGCCGATCGACAAGTTAGGGGCAGACCTCGTTTTGCATGGACATGCCCACTATGGAACTGAGAAAGGTATGACACCGGGCGGTGTTCCGGTCAGGAATGTGGCAATTCCTACTATGGGCAGACCATATGCAGTATACTCGCTAATCAGGTAGATAAGCCAGGAGCCGGTGGATTACCCAATCAGGAACAAATACTCCAATCTCCGGGTCGGATTGAGCAATAAAGAGAAGCCCTAGCATCCTTCTTACCCTGGGACGCGATCTTGTGATCAGGTAATTCCAATCGAGCTGTCCGTTCATTCTTTTTAGAATTGAGAGGGCATCAAAAAGGTCTCTTGATCTTTCCTCACTTAGTGAGTGAGCTTTCATAATAAGGAGGTCTTCTGGGGCGATGACTTTATAGATAAATCCGCCGAGCTCTCTTTCTCTAGTGTGCGCTTCTACTTCTGGAGTAAGCCTTACCGCCCCCATGGCTTCAAAGATAAGGTCGACTTTGACCCCGTTTCTAAAGGCCTGGAATAGCCATCTTGTGTCGGTTCGCTTTATGGTGAACCCTGCCTTACCCAGGACTTCAAGGGCCCTGTCAACATCTTGTTCCCGCACGAGAAAGTCAACATCGGTTGTCTCCCTCTGCCGCCCATAGACACTGACCGCTATTCCTCCACAGAGCACAAAATCGATGCCGGCGGATTTCAGCTCTCTGGCGGCCTCATTAAATACATTCCATGCGGGCAAATTCTATCAGCCTCTCTTTAGTTTTTCAATCGCTGCCTCCCGCGCCATGTCGAAGACCTCTCTAAGCGGTCTCTCCTTTAACATAGCAATCCTGCTTACATCGTCATATTCAGGCGCGACAGAAATAATCTTTCCCTTATATTTGCCCACCTTTGTGTGTATTCTACCAAGGGGAGTTTCCACGCTTATGATGTCTCGTTCTGCGACTCTGCGCGACTGCTTGGAAACTCGAACTCCAAGCGTTGAGGTTTCGGAAAATATTTTGTCGATCATATTTTCCTCTAAGCCGGCAGAGGCAAGCACGCTAAGCATCACGGCCGGCCGATTCTTTTTCATCTCGATAGGAGTGAACCATACGTCGAGAGCACCGTTCTCAAGGAGGGAATCCATTGTATATCCTAAGACCTCGGGGGATATATCGTCGATGTTTGTTTCGATAAGAATGACTTCCCCGACGGCTTCGGCTTCTTCACCAAGCAAGACCCGAAGGACGTTGGGTATCTCAAGGTTACGGGCTCCGGCGCCGTAGCCGGTTTTCTCTAGCCTCATTTGCGGAATTTCCTCAGTAAATGTCGCATATTGCATAAGGATTGCCGCGCCGGTCGGTGTGGTAAGTTCAGATGCTATTCCTGAGCTATATATCGGCGCACCTTCTAGTATTTCAAGAGTTGCCGGTGCAGGAAGGGGAATCATACCATGTTCGGTTTTTGCCATTCCGATGCCGGTAGCAACTGGTGACGAGTAGACTTTATCTATTCCAAGATAATCAAGGCCGACTACGCTCGAAACGACGTCAACTATCGAGTCGATTGCACCTACCTCATGAAAATGTATCTGGTCAATTGATTTTCTGTGGACCTTCGCTTCGGCTTCAGCTATCCGTTTGAATATAAGAAGGGAGTCGGTTTTAACTTTATCCGATAGCGCACTGGCTTCGATGAGTTCACGAATGCTGCTCCAGGTTCTAACCACTTTTTGCTCGTCGGCGGAAACGTTAAATTTAACCGCCCCGATATGTTGCCTGGTTGTCCGTTTTGCTTTTATCTCATAGTCACCGATGGCGATCTTGGAAAGCTCTTCCTCAAGCACCTCAATCGGGAGCCCCAAATCAAGAAGCGCTCCCACCACCATATCTCCGCTTATACCGGCAAAGCAATTAAAATAAGCTATCTTCATCTAACAGTCCTCCTATACAACTAAAGTAAAGCGTATTCTTTTTGTGATTGCGCTAGCTATCAGCGTTCTGCTATCAGTTATTAGCTTGAAGACAAAGAAGCAAAAGCTGAACGCCGATAGTTTCATTTTTGCTGCTTACATAGTTCTACCCTAATGCAAAGGCCAGATTTCTATTGTATAATCTGTGACAATTGTGGCGGAAGTTTTACTGCGAACAAGGGGACGCATTAAAATGACTATAAGTTTAACTGACGGCGCGATTTTGGCAATTGTCGGAGTCAGCTGGTTTGTACTGGCAATCTGGCTTCTTTACGTTACTGTAAGTATAAGTAAAATTAATCGACGTGCAAGGGCAATCGCGAAAGCAGGGGAAAATGCCGATTTTGTGAGTAAAGTCGAGAATAGTTTAAACGAAATCTCGGTTTTGAACGATAACTTAAACATAGTCAGGTCCAACCAAGAACGGCTCTCGGCCATGCTTGAAACGGCCATTAAGCGAGTCGGGGTGGTGCGCTTTGACGCTTTCGAAGACGTTGGTGGCAGGCAGAGCTTTGCGGTAGCTCTACTAAACGACCGTGGTGACGGTGTCGTTATAAGTGCTATAAACGGGCGAAATGAGGGCAGAAGTTATGCCAAGTTTATAAAGCAGGGGCGCTCTGAATTTAACCTAACGGTTGAGGAAAAACAGGCGATTTCTAAAGCGCTCACCGAAGCCAGTAAAGAACTGGTCTGACAGAAAGGGATGTAAGGTACTTGCCAGCAGAGCAAAATAAAAAAATCGGCTTTTTGGGCCCATGGGGCACCTACACACAGGAGGCGCTTCTAAAATTGCTTCCAGTAAGCGAAGAAGACCTTGTTCCCTATACGACCGAGGCTGATGTTATCAAGGCGGTTGAAAAAGGTCAGGTCGGAAAGGGTATGGTTCCCATTGAGAACTCGATAGAGGGGTCCGTTAATGCTACGCTTGATGTTTTAGCTTTTGAGACAAATCTATTTATAGAAAGAGAAATCGTGATACCAATAAATCACAGTTTAATGGCCAGACCCGGGATGAAGCTTAAAGACATTGCGACTGTTATATCGCATCCACAGTCCCTGGCTCAGTGCCGCAGCTACCTTTCTGAGAAGCTGCCGTGGGCAAAGCTTGAAGTTGCAAGCTCAAATGCAGGTGCAGCAAAAATTGTTTCAGAAACAAGCGGAAAACTTGCCGCAATTGGACCTAGCCTTGCAGCGGAGATCTACGGGCTCGATATTTTAGATACCGGCATCGAAGACTTTGGCGACAATCAAACCCGTTTTGTGCTGGTTGGCAAGGAGCCGGCTCGGAAGACCGGCCGCGATAAGACTTCGATAGTCTGCTTTATTCATGAAGATAGACCAGGAAGCCTTCTCTTGATTTTGCAGGAGTTCGCTTATAGATACATAAACTTAACGAAGATACAATCAAGACCCACAAAGAAGGCGCTTGGAGATTACTGCTTTTTTATAGATTTTGAAGGCCATATCGAAGATGAAGTTATCGCCTCGACAATCAGATGCCTGCGCTGCAAGGTAAGAGAAGTAAAAATACTGGGGTCATATCCGGCTGCAAATGGGGTGACAAGCTAATGCTTGATGTAAAATGGGTTCGCGACCACCTGGACGAGGTCCAGCAGGCGTTGGAGAAACGCAACGCCAAAATAGACTTATCGCGGTTTAAAGAGCTCGATTCGAACCGACGTAAAATAATTGCTGAGGTGGAGCGGCTCAAAAATAGGAGAAACGTTGTCTCGGGTGAAATCGCAAAACTAAAAAAGGCCGGAGAGAGTGCTGAAGATAAGGTTGCGGCAATGCGCGAGCTCGGTGAGGAGATCAGAAATCTCGACGCAAAACTCTCGGAAATCGAGCGCGATTTAAACCTGCTTATGCTTGATATTCCCAATATCCCGCACAGTAGCGTTCCCGTGGGTCCGGATGAAAGTGCAAACGTTGTTGTGCGCGAATGGGGCGAGAAGCCGAAGTTTGATTTTGAGCCTCGGCCCCACTGGGATTTGGGGATAGATCTTGGCATTCTTGATTTTGAGCGGGCGGCAAAGATCGCCAGAGCCCGTTTTGTCCTTTACTGGGATTTAGGTGCTCGTCTTGAGCGATCCCTCTTAAACTTTATGCTTGACCTTCATACGAAAGAGCACGGCTATACAGAAGTCTTTCCGCCGATTCTAGTAAACAGCGCGAGCTTGACCGGCACAGGACAACTGCCAAAATTTGCTGAGGACCTGTTTAAAATTGAGGGCGAGGACCTTTACCTGATACCGACGGCTGAGGTCCCCGTTACCAATATCCACCGGGACGAGACGCTATCGGCTGATGACTTGCCGCGCTATTACTGTGCTTACACGCCATGCTTTAGAAGCGAAGCGGGGGCATACGGAAAAGATACGAGGGGACTTATACGCCATCATCAGTTCAATAAGGTGGAGCTTGTAAAATTCGTCCACCCCGAAAGGTCTTATGAGGAGCTTGAAAAGCTTACTGCAAATGCCGAGGCGGTTTTGCAGAGACTTGGGATACACTACCGTGTGGTTGCTTTGGCCACCGGGGACCTTGGGTTTTCCTCTGCAAAAACATACGACCTGGAGGTTTGGCTACCAGGCTTTGGCGGCTACAAGGAGATATCATCCTGCTCAAATTTTGAGGACTTTCAGGCGCGCCGCGCCAACATAAAGTTTAAAGAAAGCCCGAAGGCAAAGCCACAGTTCGTGCACACGTTAAACGGCTCAGGACTTGCAATCGGCAGAACTGTCGCGGCGGTACTTGAGAATTATCAGCAAGCCGACGGCACGGTTAAGATACCGGAGGCATTAAAGGACTACATGGGTGGAGCTGAGGTCATAACGCCTAAGAAGTTCTAAGGGTCGACCATTGCCGTTCCAAATTGAAAACGAATATGGTAAACTACGCAGTGAAAAGGCGCGGCTTAAAACTTTGTTGGTCGCGCTGTTCATACGGAGGGATGGCAGAGTCCGGTTGAATGCGGCGGTCTTGAAAACCGTTAGGGGCGTAAGTCCCTCGGGGGTTCGAATCCCTCTCCCTCCGCCAACTAGAGACTAGAGACTAGAGACTAGAAACTAGAGACTAGATTTGAAGGTCTAGAGTGTGGGTCTAATAGATAAAAGCCCGTAACGGGCTTTTATCTATTCTTGCTCTTTACTTGCTCTTTAAATCGTCTTATCTGGTTGCGCGGGTGGACAAAATCCATCCTCTACGGTATATTTAAAGCCTGGATTTTGAGACTGGAGAGATGGCCGAGTAGGTCGAAGGCGCTCGCCTGCTAAGCGAGTAAGGGAGAATAAACTCCCTTCGAGGGTTCGAATCCCTCTCTCTCCGCCAACTAGAAACTAGAAACTAGAGACTAGATGTGAAGGTTTAGAATGCTAGCAAAGCTTTAGATAAAAGCGTTTTGCATTTGATGGTTTTATCTAGTTTCTAGTTAGGACCGACAGGTCTAGTCTAGTTTCTAGTATCTAGAATGTGCCCGTAGCTCAGCTGGATAGAGTATCTGACTACGAATCAGAAGGTCGGGGGTTCGAATCCCTCCGGGCACGCAAAATTAGCACTAGGGCAGATGAAGCTCTAGTGCCTTATTTTTATCTAAGTTTAAGCCCCGACCCAGGGGCATTATTCATGGGGGAAGGATTCCCCCATGGTCTAACTTAGGAGGGGTAGGTTCTGGAAGGGGAACTGTGAGTTCTCTTTCCAGGGAGGCTCGTGAGAGCCGACAGAGGGGGTTCGAATCCCTCCGGGCACGCAAAATTAGCAAATCCCGCTAGCCTGTTGCTCGCTGGGTTTTGCTTTTTTGTTTTGCGGAAGAATAAATTCATGACCTATAATATGCGTCTTCTTGCGGGCATGGCGACAAAAGGCACGCTGAAAGCTGTATCTAATTGGGTGATGATAGGCTAGATAACCATGGTCAACGAGTCGTTTAGAACTGGGCTTAGCTTCGGTCTGACATCTGGAATTATTACGACCCTGGGTTTAATGGTCGGTTTGAACGCCGGGACGAGTTCAAAAATGGTAGTCATTGGCGGTATACTGACGATTGCTATTGCGGACGCATTCTCCGACGCATTGGGTATTCACATATCTCAGGAATCAGAGGCCGAGCATACCGCCAAAGAGATATGGCAGGCTACTTTTGCTACCTTTTTAGCTAAGTTTGCCTTTGCATCTGCTTTTATTATTCCTGTTTTGCTTCTGCCGCTTGTAGCAGCCGTTATTGTAAGCGTATTTGCGGGTTTGGTTGTTTTGGGAATCGCTAGTTTTATTATTGCGAAGAATGAAAAAGAAAAACCGATAAAAGTTATTGCGGAACATCTGGCTGTTGCAATAGCAGTAGTTATTGTGGCCAACTACGTTGGGGAATGGATATCAAGGGTATTTTAGTTACGGCAGTGCGTCAGCTAAATATACATTATAATGATTATCACTTTATGAGCCATAGATCAGTCAGTTATCCGGCAGGTGGCCACCATTTTCTCTACATTCTCCAGGAAATAACGGTACGGTATGCTTAGCTTTGCCTGGAATCCAACTGAATCTTTAAGTACAGCTTCTTGCTAGGGATAACAGTCTCATATACAAACCGATAGTCTCTCGCGCAGCTGAGAAAAATATGGACAATATAGATAGAAAAGTTATGGATGCGCAAAATTCAGCACAGCAAGAAAAGTTTAAGGAAGCGGCCACGATGCGGAATCTGGACAAGGTCATCGAAACTATTCCCGATGGTATTGTTACTGTGGATATAAATGGTCGTTTTACCTTTGCTAACGCTGCCGCAGAAAAAATATTAGGTGTTGAGCGCTCGAAAATTATCGGTCGTGCATACGATGATCCACCCTGGAAGATTACAGCTATTGATGACAAACCGCTTCCGAGCGAAAAACTCCCGGTTGCTAGGGTCTTTGACACCGGAAGACCAATATATAACATAGAGCTTGAAATTGAGCATCTTAACGGCAAAAAAATTGCGATCTCTGTAAATGTCGCTCCTCTTTGCGATGAACAGGGAAACCTAACCGGTGCGGTATTATCTTTTACCGACATCACCAGACAAAAGAAAGTCGAAGCTGCTTTGCGGGCATCTGAAAAGATGTATCGCAGCCTCATAGATAATGCTGGCGATGCCATATTTACCATTGACCTTGAAGGTAACTTTATTGGTGCAAACAAGGCTGCCGAAGAGCTTACCGGCTACACAAAAGACGAACTCCTAAAGATGAGATTCCCTCAGCTTTGTCCAAAATCGCAAGTTGAGAGAATCATTGCTGGTTTTAAGCAGGCGGTTAAGGTTGGGTCATGGTCGCTAACCGATATCTCGATACTGCGAAAAGATGGCAAAACAATCCCGGTGGATTTGACCGGAAAGTTAATCGAGCTCGATGGCAAAAAAATAGCCGAGGCAATAGTAAGAGATGTATCTGCCTGTAGGCGTGTGGAAGAATCCCTTAAGGAAAACGAGGCCCGGTTCCGCAAAGTCTTTGATGAGGGCCCAATTGGCATGGCAATCACTGGGCATGACTTTAAGTTTCTGAGGGTAAACCCAAGGCTTTGCGAGATGACCGGATACACCGAAGAAGAGCTCACGAAAATGACCTTTGCTGATATAACTTACCCTGAGGATATAGATACGGATGTTCAGCTGGCACGCAAGCTGTTTAAGGGCGAGGTGCCCTTTTTTAATATCGAAAAGCGTTATGTCAAAAAAAGTGGAGAGATATTCTGGATTAGTCTAAGTGCAAGCTTGATACGCGATGAGCAAGGAAATCCACTATATGGGCTTGGTATGATTGAGGATATCTCTGAGCGCAAAAAAGCAGAGGAGGCTCTGCGTAGCTCCGAAGCCAAGTACCGCATGCTTGTTGAACAGATACCGGCAGTAACATATATCGCTTCAATTGACGGGTCAAATACAACTCTTTATATAAGTCCAAAAATAGAATCGCTGCTCGGCTACGAACCGAATGAGTTCATAGAAAATCCAGATTTTTGGGCGAACCGCATTCACCCGGATGATAGGGAGCGGGTAGTAGCTAAAGTCGGTCGCGCTCACGCAAATTGCACGCCGCTCGCAATAGAGTACCGTATGATAGCCAGCAACGGAAGGGTTGTATGGTTTAGGGATGAGGCTTTGCTGGTGCGCGATGAGTCTGGCAAACCGCTTTTCTACCAGGGAATCATGACTGATATCACCGATCGAAAACGAATTGAAGAAGCACTTAGGGAGAGCGAGGAGCGCTATAGAACCCTTTTTGAGGCTGCGACTGATGCCATATTTATACTGGACATTGGGGGAGAGAGACCCGGCAGGATTGTTGCTGCCAACCAGGCGGCGGCCGATATGCACGGCATGACGATTGATGAGATCCTTAAGATGCATATTACCGACCTTGATACGCCGGAGACTGCAAGACATAGCAGGGAAAGGGTGGAGCGCATACTTGCCGGAGAAACGATCAGGTTTGAGGGTGAGCATAGAAGAAAAGACGGCACAGTCTTTCCTGTGGAAGTTCACGCCAGTCTGGTTGAATTTGGCGGTCGTAAGTATATACAGGCCTTTGATCGGGATATAACCGAGAGCAAGCGGGCAAAAGAGCTAAGCGATGCGCTTAATTACATAAATGAGGCGATAAACTCGACCCTTGATTTTGATGAGGTCATGCGAAGAGTTGTCATCGAGTCCACGCAAGCTATAGGCTCTGAGGCGGCGGCAATAATCATGCATGAGGGCGATCGGTGGGTTGCAAAGTATGTCTTTGGGTTCCCGCCAAGTATTATAGGCATGCGCTTTACCGACAATGAAGCCAGAGCTCTTGTGCTTGCCGCAAAGACAAGAAGACTGGTTGCAGCAAATGACGCGCAGCATGACGCACGAGTCAATGGGGAGGAGATGGAAAAGTACGGTATCCGCTCGCTCTTATCAATCCCCTTGATCGTAAAAAATGAGGTCATCGGCGTACTCAGTTTTTACTACCGCTCGAAATCAGTGGTTTTTAGCGAAATCCAAATCGATTTTGCGACTAAACTGGCGACTTCTATCTCGCTTGCGCTGGAGAATGTGCGCCTTTATGAGGCCCAACACAAAATTGCAGATACCCTGCAAGAATCACTTCTTATTATGCCCGAGCACATTGAAGGGGTAAGCTTTGGCTATCTTTATCGCTCGGCAACTGAGGCTGCTAAGGTTGGCGGCGACTTCTATGATATATTTGAGATTGAGCACGGCAAGATCGGTATAATAATCGGCGATGTTTCGGGCAAGGGTATTGAGGCGACAGCTCTTACATCACTAGTTAAAAATACCATCAAGGCCCATGCCTATGAGGACCGCTTGCCGGCACTTGTAATAGCCAAGACCAACGACCTTGTGGTGAAGTCATCGCCACCCTCTGTATTCGTTACGGTGGTTTTCAGTATACTTGATACAGATACAGGTAAATTAACCTATTGTAATGCTGGCCATCCACCTGCAATAATCAAGAGGAGAAGTGGTAAGGTAGAGCTGCTTGACAAGCACTCACCAATAATTGGTGCGTTTCCCAAGCTCCATTACAGAAGTGGTAAGGTAACGCTAGAAAGTGGCGATATTTTACTTCTTTATACTGATGGCTTGATCGAGGCAAGGTGCAACGGCGGTTTTTACGGTGAGAAAAGGCTGGTCGAGTTTGTCCAGGGATTGAAATCGGTACAGGCCGGGGAGCTGCCGCAAAAGATATTCGATAAGGCAATGGAGTGCACTGGGTCAAAACTATCCGATGATGTGGCGATACTTGCTGTCTCGATTTAGCCCCAGACATGGATATCCAAAACTAGATATCTCCAAAAAGGTAACCTAACAAAGTTGATTAAGATGGTTAACAAAGATATTAATTATATGAAGATGGCGATTGAGGAGGCAAAGCGCGCAGCGCGGAATGGTGAAGTACCGGTTGGTGCGGTCATCGTCTGTGACGATGACGTAGTAGCGAGGGCAAGAAATGAGCGTGAAGAGCGTGCATCGGCAATTGCGCACGCTGAAATTCTTGCAATTGAGGAGGCTTCGAGAAAGCTCGGCCGCTGGAGGCTTTCGGATTGCACGATTTATGTCACAAAAGAGCCCTGCCCGATGTGCGCTGGTGCGATATTTCAGGCGCGGATGAAAAGGTTGGTCTACGGGCCTGCGGATAAGAAATCCGGCGCGGCAGGAACGCTTTACAATATCGTCCAGGATAAGCGCCTTAATTGGCAGCTCGAAGTCAAATCAGGCGTTCTTGAGGAAGAGAACATAAAGCTACTTCAGGATTTTTTTCGCGAGCGCCGTAAGGGCGAGCAATAAAACCTATTCTGTAAACCTTGATAAAAAGCGCATAAGTTTCTCTGTTTGAGCTTTCGGGCCGGCGACAATAACATTAATGTTGCCAAGCGAAAACTTCAGGTTTTTCTTTGGCAGTTTTTTCGCTTCGTTTGAAATGGTAAAGTCATCTGTCACCTCGATGACGACTATCTTTGTTTCCTGATCCGTGTATTGCTCCGATAATAGACTTAAGCAAAATAGTTTAGAATATGTGAGCTCACCGGCCAGCCGTATAACGGTAAAATCACCATCGTGTCTTAGGTCTATGATTGTCTGGGACATACCTTCCTACTTTACTTGTGCTTAATTAATCCGGTAATTACTACTTTATATAATTAGCAAGTACTGTATTATGGTTTGCTAAAAATACCTTGGTGTAAAGGTGATGTGCTTCAGTACTCCTTATTAAATGTACTAACCATTATATATTATACGCAAATCTGCTAAGCTTCAATCACATTGGGCGGAATTGTTTTGGTGCTAATATCTTGGTAAAATTAGAACGCGATTTAGATGCACAACGCTTGCCCAGAATTTAGCTGGAGGAGTCGCATAGTCTGGTCGAGTGCGGCGGTCTCGAAAACCGTTAGGCCCTTTCGGGTCTCGAGGGTTCGAATCCCTCCTCCTCCGCAAAATCAATACGCCGCTGAAGAGGTGGCGTATTGATTTTGCGGAGAACCGATTCTTGAAGCAGCGCTCCTTCAACCTGTGTGAAAATTACCCGTCTTGTGGTAAAATTTCCTGGTGCAACATAATTGACCAAATATCTGGAGGAGTCGCATAGCCTGGCCTAGTGCGCGCGACTGGAAATCGCGTTGGCGGATACCACCGCCTCGAGGGTTCGAATCCCTCCTCCTCCGCAGATGACCGTGCTAAGCGGGGAGGTAGCGGTGCCCTGTACTCGCAATCCGCTATAGCGGGGCTGAATTCCTGCTCGAGGCTCCCCGGTTGTGAGGTCGGTTGTTGCGCAAGTGGTGTTGAAGGTTGGGTCCTGCGCAACGAAAACTCGTGAACCCCGTCAGGTCCGGGAGGAAGCAGCGGTAAGCGGGCTATTTCGTGTGCCGCAGGGAAGCCTGGCTGGAGCTAACTACGCAGCAACGCTTGGGGCCGGATGTCAACAGCAGGTGCACGGTCATCCTATTTTTTACCTTTGACTTCCCTGGCAAACTCTGCTAATTTTTGCTTGTAACGTGCAGCAAATTAACCCGGAGGCTCACATTGGCTTACTTATCGCTTTATCGCAAATGGAGACCCCAGACCTTCGATGATATTGCCGGCCAACCACATGTCGTCCAGACTTTGAAAAATGCCATCGACAAGGGAAGAATATCTCATGCCTACCTCTTCACCGGGCCTCGTGGTACCGGGAAGACGTCTACCGCAAGGATATTAGCTAAAGCAATAAATTGCGAGAAGGGCCCGACGCCTACACCGTGCAATCGGTGTGAGTCATGCAAGTCGGTAAACGATGGAAGCTCAATAGATGTGCTTGAACTCGATGCCGCTTCAAACCGCAAAGTAGACGAAATACGCGACTTGCTCGAAAAGATACCATACAGCTCGACTCAGGGCGGCAAAAAAGTCTATATCATAGATGAGGTTCATATGCTTACTCCCGAGTCGTTTAACACACTACTTAAGACGCTTGAGGAACCACCAGAACATGTCATCTTTGTGCTCGCAACAACAGAGCCCCATAAAGTGCTACCTACAATTCTCTCAAGGTGCCAGCGTTTTGATTTCAGGCGTATATCTGTTGCGGATATCAAGGCCCGGCTAGGCCTGGTTGCCGAGGCCGAGAAGATAGATATTGATGAAGCCGCACTCTCTTTAATTGCTTATCATTCACAGGGGTCTCTTCGCGATGCGCTTGGAGCGCTGGAGCAGCTATCCTCTTACTCAAAAGAGACAATAACTTTACACCATGCTACCTCACTTCTAGGGCTGACTGACAGCGAGCTTCTGTTGAACTTCACGGATATACTGGCCGATGCAAAACTTGCCGAGGGGATATTATTTATAGATGAGCTAATCGAGAAGGGTGTAGACCTTCGCCAGTTTATTCAGGATATGCTAAGCCACCTCCGAAACCTTCTTCTAATTCAGAATGCGCCTGGCATTAGGGTAGGCGGTATCATTGATGAGTTTGCACAGAAATTTAACGAGCAGGCAGCAAAGGTCCCTGGCAAGTCACTTATGTTTTTTATAAACACACTAAGCGATGTGTATGCTCAAGCTAGGTGGGCTACCGATATTAGGCTGCTCTTTGAAATTGCGTTGTTTAAGATGGCCAATGCAAGCGACAACATATCGATGGAGGGAATACTCTACAGGATAGAAAGGCTTGAGAGTATTCTTTTAAATGGGACAAATTTGCCGACCGCAAAAGTAGACGAGACAAAAGATGAGGCAAAAGATAAGGTAAGGGTAGAAAAATCCCAAAAAGCTAAAAAACAAGCAGAGGCTGCAGCTTCTGGGGAGGCGACGGTGTCACGGCCTGGTTTGGATTCGGCAGTCCCAAAAATTGGCGGCGACGTAACATTTGAGATGATTAAAAAGTCCTGGCCGCAAGTGTTGAAACTTATAAAAGATAAGAAACCCTCAAGATATGGTTTCTATGCTGCAGCCAAGTTGCGCCACTTAAAGGATGGCAAACTTATAATCGCGCTTAAAGAGGGGGATAAAGTATTTGTTGAGAGCGCGGAGAACTTAAAATTACTGCAGAGCGCGTTAAAGATTGCAACGGGCTACAATATTCCGGTCACGTGCGAACTTGACCGGGAGGCAGTTAAAACCGTGGCAGTGACGGATTCGCAGGAGGATGAGGAAAGTTTGCTTGCCGCCGACGACTACATCAAATTGGTTCAAGATACATTTGGTGCTAAGATAGTTGAGGATATTTCCATTAACCAGATTAAAGATCAGGAGGATAAATAAATGAAGGGTCCAGGATTTGGCGGCGGCGGCATGGGAAATATGATGAAACAGATTCAAAAGATGCAGGCAGAGATGGCCAAAGTTGAGCAGGAACTCGCGGAAATCAAGGTGGAAGCAAGTTCGGGCGGTGGTGCGGTCAAGGCTGTTGTGTCGGGAAAGCAACAACTGCTGGAAGTTAAGATAGACCCCTCGGTTGTTGACCCGGATGACGTTGAGATGCTTGAGGACATGGTAGTTGCCGCGGTAAATGAGGCACTCAGGCAGTCGCATGAAATCGCCCAGAAAAAACTCACTGCAGTAACCGGTCCGCTTGCTGGCGGGCTCGGCGGGTTAGGACTGCCCGGTTTTTAGAGTCAGTAAACTGACTCTAAAAACGAGCTGCCGACTAAAATAGCTAATAGCCAAGTAGCCAATGGTGTGTCGTTGCGAGGGGGCCGAAGGCGACCTGGCAATCTCTATGACCTCGCTTTATACTCTCGCTTCCGTGAACAATAATCCATAAACGCTGAAAGCTGGGTCGGCTAGCTATGCCTAGCCGGCTCGAGAATTCTCCATAAGAATAAGTTATAATAAAAGTAGCTATCAGCTGTCAGCAAATTAGCATTCTGCAGTAAATCAATATAAAAGATTTGCCTCAAAGGCTGGTAGCCGGTGACTGAAAGCCGATAGCTACAAATAAGAAAGTAAAGGTGGAAACATAAACGATGTCCTATTATGCGGGACCTGTTGCCGGCCTCATCGAAGAGCTGGCTAAGCTTCCAGGAATTGGGCCGAAGACAGCCCAGCGACTAGCCTTTCACCTCCTTAAAGCCCCGGTTGGTGATGCAAAAAAACTTGCGCGGGCAATCGACGAGGTAAAGGACAAGATAAGGTTCTGCGAAGAGTGCTTTAATGTAACAGATAAAATCAAGTGCGAGTTTTGTGGCGACCCTACACGAGACCAGGCCGTTATCTGTGTTGTAGAGGAGCCTAAGGATATTGTCGCGCTTGAGAAAACAGGGGAGTTCAAAGGGCTTTACCACGTACTTCAGGGAGCAATCTCGCCAATTGATGGCATCGGGCCGGATGATATCCGGGTAAAGGAACTGCTAAAAAGACTGCAAGAGAAAGATGTACGAGAAGTAGTCATTGCCACCAACCCCAATATCGAGGGTGAAGCAACCGCTATGTATCTTGCCAAGCTCATAAAGCCGCTTGGAATAAAAGTAACAAGGATCGCCAGTGGTCTTCCCGTAGGTGGGGATTTAGAGTACGCGGATGAAGTAACTTTGGGCCGCGCCCTTGAAGGCAGACGTGAAATGTAGTTTACTTCTACTGGAAGGATGTTCCAGCAGAATGCTTGCGGTGGCTTGGCGCAGAGCTTTAAACCGCTAATCCGGCTGCTTACCGCCAGAAATGTACCGCTTACGGTAATTCTATTTACAGGTGATTAGTATCACAATTAAAATACTTCTGTTGGTCTTCTAACTAGTAGAGCCATATATTTTCGGAGGTGACAATGGGAGAAGGTAATCTTACCGAGATTCGCTGGCATGCAAGGGGTGGCCAAGGTGCGGTTACGGCTGCAAAACTTTTGGCTGAGACCGCTCTTTCGCAGGGCCAGTATTTTCAGGCTTTTCCGGAATATGGTCCGGAAAGGATGGGTGCTCCGATTCTAGCATTTACCAGGATTAGCAGCGAGCCCATCCATATTAGAAGCAGCATTACAAATCCAGATATAGCAGTAGTCCTTGACCCTACGCTTTTAAGTACAGTCGATGTTACTGTGGGGATGGGAGAGGATGGTATTTTAATCATCAATACCGATGAAGAGCCCGCTGATATCCGCAAGGCAATGAAACTTAAAGGGTGTAAGGTATTTACTGTTAACGCGACGAGGATTGCACAAGAGACTATTGGTCGACCGATACCCAATACGCCCATGATGGGCGCGCTTGTAAAAGTCACGGACATGATGCCCTTAAAGAGCCTAACCGATTACATCCGCAAATCCTTTGGCAAGAAATTTGCGGCCGAAATCATTGAGGGTAACATAGCGGCAGTTAAGCGTGCCTACGCGGAGGTGAAGGCGGAATAATGGCTGAGAAAACGAAAATGAAGTGGGACATTAGAGATATAGATAACTGGGGCTGGAAGAAGGTTCCGATGGGTGCCACCATCCAAGAGGCTGGAAACGCCGCTTACTACAGAACCGGCGGCTGGCGTACAGACAAGCCAGTACTAGATAAAGAGAAATGCACAAACTGCCTCATCTGCTGGATCAACTGCCCCGACTCATCCATCATGGTCAACGATGCCAAGATGGAAGGCTTTGATTATGACCACTGCAAGGGTTGCGGTATCTGCGCCAAGGTGTGTGCACCGAAGGCAATTGAGATGCAGCCGGAAGGGGGCGAGGAATAGTGGCAAAAGTTGCGACAAAGCCAAAGACAACTAAAACAAGTTCCGGTAAAGCAAAGGCGATAACTGTTGCGATGACCGGTAATGCGGGCTGTGCGCTTGCTATGAAACAGATTAACCCGGATGTCGTTGCAGCATACCCAATCACGCCGCAGACAACAATTGTTGAGGAATTTGCCAGTTATGTGGCAAACGGCGTTGTAGATACCGAATATGTCAACGTGGAATCCGAGCATAGCGCGATGAGTGCCTGTATCGGTGCATCGGCTGCCGGTGCGCGTGTCATGACGACGACTTCGTCTCAGGGTCTCGCACTTATGTGGGAGGAGCTCTCCATCGCATCTGCAATGCGACTGCCCATTGTCATGCATAACGTAAACCGTGCACTATCTGGACCGATTAACATCCACTGCGATCACTCCGACTCAATGGGTGCACGTGACATGGGCTGGGTGCAGATTTTTGGTGAAAACGCGCAAGAGGCATACGACAACACGATTATCGCAGTAAGAGTTGCTGAGCATGAAAAGGTTCTCCTTCCCGTTATGATTTTGCACGATGGTTTTATTACCAGCCATGCGATTGACCGCTTTGATGTTCTGGAGGATGATGTAGTTAAGGAGTTTGTTGGCGAGTACAAGCCAAAGCAGGCTCTTCTTGATATTGATAACCCCAAAACCTTCGGTCCGTTTGCAATGCCAGCTTACTACTTCGAGCAGAGAAGGCAACTTCGTGCCGCTTTTGATGGAGCAAAGGATATTGTGCTGAAGGTTTCTAAAGAATACGGCAGGCTAACAGGACGAAAGTACGGTCTTTTTGAAGAATACAAACTAGACGATGCCCGTATCGCCATTGTAGTTATGGGCTCGACTGCCGGAACTACAAGGTATGTTATCGACCAGGCAAGAGCAAAAGGCGTAAAAGTCGGTATGTTAAAACTCAGGCTCTTTAGGCCTTTCCCGGCAGCAGAGATCGCAGAAGCCCTGTCTCATCTTAAGGCAGTAGCGGTTATGGATCGTGCAGATTCAATTGGTGCACTTGGCGGCCCGGTATATATGGAGGTAAAGGCCGCTCTGTACAACCACAAGAAACGCCCGCATGTTCAGGGCTATGTATACGGACTTGGTGGTAGAGACACCGGCCCAGACCAAATTGAGACGGTAATCAACGATCTCAGACAGGTCGCAAGGGGTGCGGAGGCACCGCGTGAGCAAGTTACATTCCTGGGAGTAAAGGAGTAGGAGGCAAATGGCAACTATTAAAGAGATAAGTAAAAGAGAGGATCTCTTAAGCGGCGGCCACAGACTGTGTGCCGGTTGCGGTGCCTCCATTGCAGTGCGACAGGTACTGCTTGGGGCAAATGCTCCAGTTGTGGCGGGTTCCGCTACCGGGTGTCTTGAGGTCTCAACGACACCGTTTCCGTTTACTGCTTGGAAGACGCCGTTTATTCACAATGCTTTTGAGAACGCAGCGGCAACAATCTCTGGTGTTGAGGCAGCTTACCAGGCGCTTAAGAGAAAAGGCAAAATCAATAAAGATATAAAATTTGTTGCGTTCGGTGGAGATGGCGGAACGTATGATATCGGTCTGCAGTCGCTCTCTGGCGCTATGGAGCGCGGACATAACATGGTCTATGTTTGTTATGACAACGGAGCTTATATGAATACCGGCATCCAGCGCTCTGGCGCAACCCCGTTTGGTGCAGCAACCACGACTTCGCCGGCGGGTAAGGTTCGTGCCGGCAAGCCGCAGCAGAGAAAAGATCTTACGCAGATCATGGCGGCGCACAACATCCCATATGTTGCGCAGGCAAGCATCAGCCACTGGAAAGACTTGATTGAAAAGGCTGAGAAGGCATTTGCAGTCGAGGGCCCGGCATTTTTGAATGTGCTTGCCCCGTGCCCGCGCGGCTGGAGGATTAAAAGCGACGAGACGGTCGAGATCGCAAAGCTTGGTGTTCAGACCGGCTTTTGGCCCCTCTATGAAGTTGAAGACGGTGAGTGGAAGCTAAACTTCAAGCCGAAGGAACTAAAGCCGATTACTGAGTTTTTGAAGCCACAGGGGCGATTTGCACATCTTTTCAAACCGGCAAATGAACATTTGCTTGAGGAATACCAGGAGCAGATTAATAAGAACTGGGCGCAACTTAAGAAGCGCTGTGGCGTTGAGTAGATGAGTAGAGAAAGCCGGGGTTTCTTCAAGAAGCCCCGGCTTTTTATTGGACTGCGGATGCCTGATGGATACGTTTTAAGTTAGGATGCCGTGTGTCTTAAAGTAGTCACACTCCTTACAATAGGGAAGTTTTTGTACGAACGAGCCCTGTACTTTACCATCACAGAGTGTTCCAGATACCATCCAGCAGGATCTGCCGGTCTGGTAAGCAGGGCAATCCTTAGCCCTATTTGCATCACACCCCTTAAACTCCCAGCAGTTCATCATTATACCTCCCACTGCATAAGGGATTGGCAAACATACCATATATTATATATACACAATATACGTATCGGAATTTAAGTCAGAATCTTTAGCGTTTTACTAGGATTTATTGTTAAGGGGGCTGGCTTTTCGACGGGTTCGACAGAACTCCTCAAAAGGGGTATATTAGCAATCAGCTGCCGCCTTTGGTAGTTGGATAAATTATAAATCGCTGGTTACTTAAGAGCTATTAGCGGTCAGCAAATTCGAAGGATTAAACTATGCGGCCAGTCATACCATTTAAAGAATATGAGAAGCTAACAACGCGCGATGTCTTTATCGTTGTTGAGCCGATCGCATTAAAAATTGAGGAAGGCGAGATTGAGGACGCACGCCATATGCTGGGCAGACTCACCCTCTGGTTTCTTGACCAGATTGAGGCGGGAAAGCTCGAACCCTGGAAGGCACGCGACGCCTATTTTATTCTCCATACTTACCTTACCGACAATTACATAGGCGATATTATGGGCGAAGATGCTCATGAGCTTATCTACGAGGGAACGCTTCTTCATGAATATCTGGAAGAATATGGGCCAAACATCGGCTATATGCGGGATATTGCCAAGCGTCTTTTAGAGGAAGAAAAGGACGTGAATTAATCCTCCTTAGCCCTTGTTCTTGGGTCTTCTTTCCTCTTTCTAAATGGGATTACTTTTGCTTTTGTTCCTGACTGTTGAGCACTTCTAGACCTGGTACCGCCAGGGTTATTTTGCTGAAATCGGTTCTGCTGGTACGGGATATGTGGCTTTCTGGGTCTTTTGTTTCTTAACCATAGCATGAGTGCCATGGCAGCAATTACTACTATAAGCAGCAAGAAAACATAGTTGGTCACGACAAGGGCGGCTCTTACTGTGGCGATTAAAACGGCCAGGGCAATCAATATAAAAATATTTTTATAACCCTTGACCCTAAACCAGAATGAAGGTCCGCTTCGCCGTGGCTCGTAGACCAGAAGTGAGCCACAGTTAGGACATCTAAATTTCCCGGATTCAAATTTACTTCCGCAATTTGGGCAATATGACATGATACTTCATTATACGTTTAACGAAAATTAATTAAAAGACGCTAGCGCTTGCTTACCTGACAATAGATTCGTCTTCTTTACTATGTCCGATAAACTTATCCTGTCCTGGTTCGCTGGTTCGTATTTTAAGTAGCTCATCTAAAGTTACGAAATCGTATCCTTGTTTTTTTAAGCCCTCTATTATTAGAGGCAGGGCTTTTACGGTTTTTTCACGGTTAAGAAGTCCATCGTGTGCTAGTATGATGTCACCCGGTCTTACCTTTCGCAAAACTCGTTCAGCCTCACGCTCTGGGGTATGAGACCTCCTATGTTCTACGGCAATATCCCACAGAATTACCTTGTATCCTGCTTTAGAGGCTACTTGAATTGTCTCATCATTAAAATAACCTTTTGGTGGGCGAAAATACTGCGGCTTCTCTCCAGTTACCCGGTAAATGGTCTTCTCGCACCAGTCGATCTCTTCTTTGATTTGATCCTCGGTCAGGCCTTTAAGTTTAACATGGTAATAGGTGTGATTGCCAATTAAATGCCCATGGCTGGCCACCTGGCGTGCTAGATTTGGAAACATGTTGACCCGGCTGCCGATCAAAAAAAACGTAGCTTTAATGTGATTCTTTTCCAGTATCGCTAGTATTTTGGGCGTATATCTGGGGTCAGGGCCATCGTCGAAGGTAAGAGCAACGGCTTTGCGTGGATTCTGGTTGGCGACCATGGATGCGCCCGTTACTAAGGCCAGCACGAAGAGTACGGCTACTGCGGCTATAATGATAAATAGCTTTCTTGTAGCTAAAAATTTAGGCATTTTTTCCAAAAGTGCATTCTCCTGCCAGTTAATTTTATTAACTTTGGGATTTACGCAACCGGCAAAACCATAATAAAATAGTTTGGTCTGATAAAGTAAGAATACAAGAGTTGGAAGGCAAAGACCAAGGGATAAATAGCAAAATTATATGGTAATTTCTACCGCCTATGTTTCTCGGCCGTTGATACGAGGCCTTTTAGCTGGTACAATAGCTATAAAGTTACGGAGGAAAATCTTTGGGTATTATTGTGCAAAAATTTGGCGGCAGCTCGGTAGCCGACGTCGAGAAGATAAAAAATGTCGCCAGAAGAGTTGTTGCAACAAAACTGGATGGTCACTCGGTTGTAGTAGTAGTTTCTGCATTGGGTGATACTACGGATGAGTTGGTTAAACTTGCCAGGCAAATCTCGGCTACCCCGCCGGAACGAGAAATGGATATGCTGCTTGCAACGGGCGAGCAGATTTCAGTGGCGCTTCTTGCTATGGCTATAGATGCTATGGGTCATGAGGCGATATCTTTTACCGGTTATCAGGTTGGCATATTAACCGATGATTCCCATACTAAAGCAAGAATCGTTGATGTCAAATCTGAGCGCATCATAAGCGAACTTGACCGAGGATGTATTGTAATCGTTGCCGGCTTTCAGGGCGTAACTGTTGACAATGACATCACAACTCTGGGTCGCGGTGGCTCAGACACCACGGCTGTCGCTTTGGCTGCGGCTTTAAAGGCAGACAAGTGTGAGATATATACCGATGTCGAGGGGGTTTTCACTGCCGATCCTAGAATCGTGCCTGGGGCTTCACTCGTCCCGGAGATAACATATGAGGAAATGCTTGAAATGGCGGCAACCGGCGCGAAAGTGTTGCAGCTTCGCTCGGTCGAATATGCCCGCAATCACGGCGTTGTCATACATGTCAAGAGCAGCTTTGTTGACAGCGGTGGAACGGTTGTCAAGGAGGAAGATGAGGGGATGGAAAGACCTATTATAAGTGGAGTAACACACGATACTAGTGAAGGAAAGATAACGATATTTGGTGTGCCGGATAGACCCGGCATAGCGGCGAAGGTGTTCAGGCCGCTGGCTGCGGCAAATATCAACGTTGATATGATTGTGCAAAATGTGAGCACTGAAGGTCTGACCGATATCTCCTTTACAGTTAGCGATGATGACCTTCCCAGAGCCGAGTCTGTTATCAAAGGTATTGTTGAGGAACTTGGTGCCAAGGGATATAACACCGACACAAATATCGCCAAGGTTTCGATTATAGGCGCCGGAATGAAGAGCCACCCTGGCGTAGCGGCTGAGATGTTTGATGTTTTAGCCCGCAGCGGGATAAACATTCAGATGATATCTACATCTCCAATCAAGATTGCCTGTGTTATTGAGGCTGGACAGGTTGAGATAGCAGTACGCGAACTGCATGAGCATTTCCAGCTAAGCGAGGAGGCAATCACGAGTGAGACTCTATAACGTTGCAGTAGTTGGAGCAACTGGCGCAGTTGGCGAAGAGATGCGCCTCATCCTGGAGGAGCGGAACTTTCCTGTCGGCAACTTAAAGCTTTTAGCCTCCGCACGCTCAGCTGGTAAGAAGTTTTCTTTTAAGGGAGAGGATATCGCTGTAGAAGAGCTAACCAAGGATTCTTTTTCCGGCATTGATATCGCACTTTTCTCGGCTGGTGCGTCTATTAGCAAAGAGTTTGCCCCGACGGCGGTTGAGGCCGGCGCAGTTGTTGTGGATAACTCAAGTGCATTTCGCATGGACGCAGATAAGCCTCTTGTTGTGCCTGAGGTAAATCCGGGGGATATAAAGAAGCATAATGGCATTATCGCCAATCCTAATTGCACGACGATCATTATGCTTATTGCGCTAAAACCGCTATATGACTACAGCCGGATAAAAAGAGTAGTTGTTTCAAGCTACCAGTCGGCATCAGGTGCCGGTGCAAAAGGTATGGACGAGCTCATTGAGCAGACAAAGTCATTTGTAGCCGGCAAGGATATAGACGTCAAATTCTTTGCTTACCAGCTTCTTTTCAATCTCATCCCGCATATCGATGTCTTCCAAGACAACGGATACACTAAGGAAGAGATGAAGATGGTAAACGAGACCAGAAAAATAATGGGCGATCCAGATATCTTGGTCAGTCCAACTTGCGTGCGCGTACCAGTTATTCGAGCGCATTCTGAGTCGATAAATATCGAGACTGAGGAAAAGATCACACCGGATAAAGCGCGCGAGCTATTTGCTAGGGCTCCGGGACTAAAAGTTATCGATGACCCAGCTAACAAAGAGTACCCAATGCCGCTCTTTGCCGCTGGCAAAGATGATTGCTTCGTTGGGCGTATCCGGGAAGACATCTCCTGCGAAAATGGTCTTAATTTCTGGGTGGTAGGCGACCAGATAAGAAAAGGCGCGGCATTGAATGCTGTGCAGATAGCCGAGGAACTTATTAAGTAAAGCTTTATCCAGACGGTACTTTGGAGACTAAGCTATATGTTAAATAACGTAGATATTAATGAAGTCGCAAAATTTCATGGGCATCTCTGCCCAGGGCTTGTTCTTGGATATCGTGCTGCTTTAGTGGCTTTAGAGTGGCTTGAAAACCACCGGGCAGAAGATGAGGAAGTTATCGCCATTGTTGAGAACCGAGCTTGCGGGATAGACGCCATCCAGTACATGCTGGGCACTACTGCGGGCAAGGGAAACTTCTTCATAAAGGACTACGGCAAACATGTGTATACAATCGCAAATAGAAATACAGGAAAAGCACTTCGCATCTCAACTAAGCCCAAGGAGCGCTTTTCTAAAGAAGGAGAGACTCGCGAAGAGAGGGTAAAGCGGCTTTTGGGTGCGCCAAAAGAAGACCTCTTTGATCTGCGTGAAGTTATGATAGAGCTTCCGCCAAGGGCACAAGTTTTGCAGTCAGTAGTCTGCGATAACTGCGGTGAGGCCGCGATGGAGACTAGAATTAGGTTGTTCCAAGGCAAAAAGCTCTGTATCCCCTGTTTTGAAGCGGAGAGCCCCGATATTCATTTTCTGAACGGTAAGTAAATTATTAAAAAGATAACAGCAATAGCGATGGCAAAAATACCCCCCGATAAGATGTTTGCGCTGGTTGCATTTGGCATGGATGCTGTAAGTCGGGTTACCGGCTCGCTAAGTATTAGGTAGAGTATTCCTAGTGGGACCACGACATAGATTAGCAAGAGTAAGAGTGCAAAAGAGACCCCGCCAAGCAGTTTAAAGAGACCCCTGGTTTTTCTCATTGCCTTTCCCTCCCCTAAAAGACCGACCGGCGTCATACTAAGTATAGTTTGCACCATTTTTCACTATCTTAAACATTAATTTTAGTAAACGGTCTAAAATAAAAATAAACGGCATAATTTAGGTGTTAAACGGTTTTACAAGCCTTGTTTACAAAGGCTTAGGCAAAATTTAACAATTAATCAGCTTCCTTAACGGGTTCTAAGCTCATAGGCTGGTCCGACGTGCACATCGGCGGTTGCTCCGGTTATCGTCTCGCTGATTTTTTTCTCAACCATATCGGCAATTGCATGTCCCTGTTCAACCGAAAGATTTTTGTCGACCAGAATATGCAGTGTGATCACTTTTCGCGCGCCGTAGTCGTGGACAAATATTGCATGTGCGCCTTTTACTCCCTTTACCGAGCGGGCGATAAAGCGTATGAGGTCGATAGTGTCTTCACTGGGCGCGCGGCCCAGCAAGAAGCTTGAGGCGTCACGGGCAATCCCGTAAGCGGTGTAAAGAATAAAGCCTACAACAGCAAGACCTGCTATGGCATCAAGACGGTTGAAGCCAAGAGCAACTCCACCAAGGCCGATGAGAACCACAATAGCTGAAAGGCTATCAACCCGCTGATTTGCCGAGTCGGCAACTAATATGCCGGCCTCAATGCGCCGGCCAAGGTCAATCGCGACACGGGCGAGGAACTCTTTTAAAAGAATGGTAAGAAAAAGGACCCCGATGGCATAGATATTTACGGCAATGGGAACCGGGTTAAACAACCGTGATATCGATTCTCTGGCGATCTCAAATGCGAGAATTACAAGTATTGTCGCAGTGACCAGAGTCGCGATCGACTCAAATCGCCCGTGCCCGTAGGGATGTTCGGGGTCGGGGGGCTGTTTTGCTACACGAAAACCGACAATAACAATACCAGATGCAAAGATATCTGAGAGGCTATGGATAGCCTCGGCTATTAAAGCGATACTTCCAATGAGATACCCTACAAGGAGTTTAGAAGTAAAGAGGATTATCTCTATAGCTGCACCAAGCATTCCCTCTAAGTAGCCGTAAGATGCGCGGACGTCGATATTTTGCACGTTCTCGTAATTTGGGACAAGACGCTTCAGTAGAAAAGAATCAAACCTTTCTATTAGCGATTCTGTGCGCCTGGGTCTCATAATTACACCTCGGTTTATATATAGCCAGAATAAAAGAAAAAGAAGCCGGGGTCGTAAAATAGCAGATAGCGGGTAGCAGATAGCACATAGAAGATAGCAGCAGAAGCGGTGAGCAGATTAAGGGCAAGTAGTACAAGTATACCTCTTGCCTCCTAGAGATAGATAAAGTTCAGTCTAACATCTACTTTCAAATTTCTACTCACTGGCTAGTAGGGTCTCGACCCTACTATAATGTGAGTCATGGGCGAAGTTGCAAGTTTTCTTAGATATATTAAAGATCAACCTGGCTACAGGGGACAAATAATTCATGAGCGAAAGCTGACTGCGAAATCTGCGTCTTTTGCCACTCCTAAACACGGGCTTTTAAGCGAGGCCGCGCAAAGGCTTTCTCTTGCAGGAATAAATGACCTTTACACCCATCAAGCCAGGGTATTTGATCTGGCAAAAGAGGGCAAGCATGTTCTTGTTGTAAGTGGGACGGCAAGCGGTAAAAGCCTTTGCTACAATCTTCCTGTTTTGGAAGAGATGTTAACCAACAAAAGAGCAAAGGCGCTTTACCTTTTTCCGACAAAGGCACTTGCGCAGGATCAGCTACGCGCGATTGGTGAGCTTGACTTTCCGGTTACAGTTTCGACCTACGATGGCGATACACCGCGTGAGGAGCGCAGCCGTATTCGCCGCCAAGCTTCAATTATTTTAAGCAACCCGGATATGCTGCACCAGGGAATTCTGCCCTTTCACAAGCACTGGGCAACTTTTCTCTTAAACTTAAAATATGTGGTGATCGACGAGGTACATGTTCTTCGGGGGGTCTTTGGCTCAAATGTAGCCCAGGTTATAAGGCGGCTTCGCCGCCTCTGTCATCATTATGGGAGCCATCCGCAATTTATTATGGCTTCAGCCACAATTGCAAATCCTGAAGAGCTTGCCAAGAGACTTACCGGTCTTGAAGTAGAGGTGGTAGCCGAGGATGGCGCTCCACAAGGCCCGAAGACCTGGGTATTCTGGAATCCACCTTTTATAGACGAGACTCAGGCTAAAAGAAAAAGTATAACCTGGGAGGTAACCTGGCTTTTGGGTGAGTTGTCCAAAGATTATTTCAGGACGATTGTTTTCAGCAAGTCGCGAAAACTTGCCGAGTTGGTATTAAGCTATGCAAGGCGAAATTTAAGCGACCGCCCCGATATTATCAAACGAATTGCTTCTTACCGGGCTGGCTACCTGCCTTCCCAACGGAGGGAGATCGAAAGCCGGCTCTTCTCGGGCGAGCTTTTAGCAGTATCGGCTACCAACGCGCTTGAGTTAGGCATCGATGTTGGCGCACTTGATGCAGCGATCATAAACGGTTTTCCTGGAACGATAGCTTCTACATGGCAGCAGGCTGGCCGGGCCGGACGAACTGTTGGCGAATCGCTTGCAGTATTGATTGCAGCCGATGACCCGCTTGACCAATATTATGTAAATCATCCGGAGTATTTCTTTGGACGAAACTTTGAAGAAGCGATAATCGATCTTGATAATCAGAAGATACTGGGCAAGCATTTGCGCTGCGCCGCCTTTGAAAAGCCGCTCTCAATTGATGACCGGTTTTTCTTCGGCGAAGGCTTTGAGGTGGCCGCCAACTCACTTATACAATCAGGAGATCTCAAAGAGCGAAAAGGGAAATGGTACCTTGCGCAGATGTGCTTCCCAGCCCAAGAGGTAAATATCCGCTCTGCCTCACAATCGACTTACGATATTGTGGATATAGAGACGGGCCAGCTTCTTGGAACAACTGAAGGCACGCGAGCCTTCTTTGAGATTTACCCTGGGGCGGTTTATCTACATCAGGGTGATCCGTATGCTGTTCAATCACTCGATATAAAAAATCGAGTGGCGCTTGTTAAAAAGACAGCTGATGAGTATTATACCGAGCCGCGAGAGGATACTGAGGTGCGCGTCCTCTCTGAGCTTGAGACGCGCGCGCTTGGAAGGACGCGACTTAATTTTGGCCAAGTCGAAGTAACGACTCACGTTGTTGCCTTCCAGAAGAAGGCACCCGACGGAAGAATCATTGGTATCGAAGAGCTAGATTTGCCCCCGGTGCGGTTCCAAACCGAGGCTATCTGGTATACCGTGCCCGATAAGGTCATCGTCAAACTCGGTCTTGATGAGCGCGAACTGGCTGGCGGAATTCATGCCGCCGAGCATGCCGGCATCGCAATGCTCCCTATGTTTGCAATGTGTGACCGCTGGGATATCGGCGGCGTCTCGACGCCGTTTCACCTGCACACCGGTGAGGCGACTATCTTTATATACGATGGTTTTGAAGGCGGTATTGGTATCGCTCGCCGTGGTTTCTGGGTCGCCGAAGAGCATTTAAGAAGGACCCTTGAGGTTATCGAGAGGTGTCCCTGCAAAGATGGTTGTCCATCTTGCATCCAGTCACCCAAGTGCGGCAACTGGAACGAGCCGTTGGATAAACGTGCTGCTATTGGGATACTTAAACAAATAGTGGGCAGTGGGAAGCAAGCAGCAGGCAGTAAATAGTGCTGCAGCTTATCAGTGCTCTCGTGCTGCAGATAAGAAATATTGAAATATTAGCTGGCAACTAGGTAACTATTAATCCGGAGGATTAACATGGCTATCTATATATCGGTTATAGGAGTTGGTGTAGAACGGGAGGACTTAAACCAGATAGCTTACGAAGTCGGCAGGCTTATTGCCAAGCGCGGGGCGATACTTGTTTGCGGTGGTCTAGGTGGCATTATGCACTCTGCGGCTTGTGGGGCAAAGGAGGCTGGTGGGGTTGCAGTCGGCATCCTTCCTGGCCCAGATAGAGTTGGCGCATCACCGTGTCTTAGCATCGCGATACCAACCGACATGGCGCACGCTAGAAATGCGATTGTTGTACGCTCCGGAGACGCGGTTATTGCAATCGGGGCGGGCTACGGGACGCTCTCTGAAATCGGACTTGCGCTTAAGATGGGAAAGCCTGTCATTGGCATGAGGACTTGGAGCCTGCATCGTGAAGGCAAAGAGGATGCCGGGATAGTCTACGCATCCACCGCAGAAGAAGCCGTTGATATTGCAATCAGGTTATCGACGCCAACTGCTAGCTATTAGACAAACAGCCTATATGAACATCCAGAAAAAACCAGAAAAATTCTTAGTCAAGAATCTATGGCAACTTAAAATTTTGCCGATAAAGAATTTAATTAAATTCGATACCGATCAAACGCTGGGAAAAGCATGTAAAACCGGCAAATTAAATCGAATTAGCCTTGTTGTATACGGGCGGTAGTGGTACGATCTCTTATAGAGCTAATGGGGGGCAAAAATGAGGACAAGCGTTGACTTACATAACTTCCTTCAATCTCGTGAAGTTCCGCACGAAATCAGCGTTGTAGAAATACCTGCTAAAACTGTTTCCATGGCGGCGGCAACGCTTGGGCTGGATGAATCAGAGATCGGCAAGACGCTAATAGTTCAAGCCGATGATAAAGCGGTTGTCGTTATGATTCCGGGTGACCGCAGGTTAGATACCCGCAAGCTTAAAAAAATTACCGGGGCGAGCAAGATAAAACTGGCCGATGCAGAAGAGCTGGTGAGCCTCACAGGGTACTTTCTTGGGAGTATCCCACCACTTGCACACGCAAATGAGATGCCTATCTATGTGGATCACCGGCTACTTGCCGTCCCACTGATCTACACGTGTGGTGGCCAGAACAACGCATTCTTAAAAATAAAGCCGACTGATCTTATTGCAGCCGGAAATGCTCAAATCGTCGATATTGCAGACGACGGGAGAGTGTAATAGTTGCTCTTTTAGGTCCTTCGACTTCGCTTACGCGAAGTTTGCTCTGAGCGAGTCAAAGGACCTAGGATGGCACCTCTTTCACCTTTTGGCCTTCTTTTAACCCTGGCCCTGGCCCTTGGACCCTATCCCGACCTTGGCACTTTGGCATGCCTAGACCCAAAGTTCTGCAGCACTGCAGCACCAACAAACTGCAGCACTGTTATTTAATCTTGTAGTTATGCCGTCTCATGTATTATTATAAAAAAGCCAATAGTTACCATCTTTTCCGTCGCATCGATCCTTTTTATTAATATGCTGGGTTGAAGCTGTTATTATGACCTTCTGCATAAGTAGCACGGAACATGGTCAGGAGCTAACAATGAGTATATTATCTGTGGCTGAGGGACAGTGCAAAGAGTGCTACTCTTGTATACGTGCGTGTCCGGTAAAAGCTATTAAAATGGCCAATGGCCAGATTGAGATATTAGATGAGCGCTGTATATACTGTGGCCGTTGCGTGCTGGCTTGCTCAAAGGGATCAGTTGAGCTTGACGGTGATTTCAAGCGCACCTTTGAACTTCTATCTTCAGATAAAAAGGTTGTTGCTGTTCTTGCTCCCGAGTATGCGGCTTCGTTCTACCCGATGACGACAGAGCAGCTTACCTATCTAATAGAGCGGGCCGGGTTTTACGGACATGAGGATACTGTGCTTGCCGAAGAGATGGTGGCGAGGCACTATCTACGTTATTTTGCAAGCAAAGATGAGTACCCAGTGATCAGGTCGACCTGTCCGGCTGCTACCATCTGGATTGAGAAATACTATCCCGAGCTGAACGAGCATCTAGCCCCGGTTATCACGCCTGCAGAAGCGCAGGCGCGGCTTGTAAAAAGTATATACGGAGCGGATGTAGCGGTTGTTTATGTCACGCCCTGTATTGCCGCAAAAAAAGAGGCTTTAACTTCCAGCGCGATCGATGCGGTTTTGACATTTAGTGAGTTTAAGAACCTGCTGACACTGCGGCTTGTCGGTTTTGAAGACGACCATGTGGTGAAGAAAAATCCCAGGCCGGAGATTAGAAGGAGATATTCTGTGCCGGGGGGATTTCCCCGTCCGACGATTGCTCAATATAATATGCTCGATCCGACTCTTATGGTCTTGCGGGGTGTAGATGATTTAGATGACCTTGAAGAAGCGGTTTTATCCGGCAAGCTTCAGGCTAAATTTATTGATTTATTGGTTTGTGACGGATGCATTGATGGGCCTGGGATAGATACAAGCCTCAGCATACACCTTCGCAAGAGCATTATAGATGACGTTTATAACAATCGGCTAGTCCATGCATCTAAACAGATAACCTTTGACCAGATTGAGCCATACCTGCCAAAGATCGATATGCAAAAGACGTTTACCAACAGAAAGGTAAAACTTGCTATGCCAAGCGAGGAGGCAATCCTCGAGATACTTGCTGAGGGGGAGAAGTTTTCCCGCGATGATGAACTTGATTGCGGTGCCTGTGGTTATAAGACCTGCCGCGAGCAGGCCATCGCAATTTATCAGGGTATTGCTGATTGGGACATGTGTTTTCCGTTCCGCCGGCAGGTTTACAACCGTATAATTAATGAGCTTAAGGAGACCGCTGTAACCGATGGTTTGACCGGTCTTTACAACCATAAAAGTTTTCTCGAGAGGCTCTCTGTTGAATTTAACAGGGCAGAACGGTACGGCCCAGCCCTTTCTCTTATGATGATTGATATTGATAAATTTAAAGAAATTAACGATACCTTTGGTCATGTCACAGGCGATTCGGTACTGAAAGCGATTGCAAGCACTTTAAAAAATAACACCCGCCAGTCCGATTTTGCTGCAAGATATGGCGGGGATGAGTTCGCACTGATCCTTCCGGAGACTAACTTAGATAAGGCCTATAAAGTTGGTGAGAAGCTCCGCCACACAGTTGAGTCCAACCCAATTGTACTCAATCCCGATATTGTAATCAGAGTGACATTGAGCATCGGGATTGCCTCTTACGATCCCTCAATGTCTGAACCGCTAGCTCTAATACAAAAGACCGACGAGGCGCTGTATAAAGCAAAACAGGGAGGCCGCAACCAGACGGCGGTATCGAGTATATAGCTGTTAGATGCCGGCCGCCAGTTTAAAGAAAAGGGAATAAAATGCTAAATGCTGATAGCTATCACATATAACCGGAAATTTAAAATTTTAAATTTCCGGTTATATCTATATGACTTACTAATTACTAATTATGCCGGTGGTTATCATGGCTCAAGCAAAGAAGCATATTAAGACCGAAACTGTAGTATCCTCAGGCGGCGTAGTTTTTCGCAAAGCGGACGGCAGAATTGAGGTGGCACTGACGGCCAGAGAGGATAATATATGGGTTCTGCCAAAGGGGTTGGTCGAGAAGGGTGAAAGTTTAGAGGAGGCCGCACTTCGCGAGGTAAACGAAGAGGCAGGTCTCACTGGTGAAATTATCGATAAAATTGGCAGAATCGATTACTGGTATTTTTGGCATCCCGACAGCACCCGCTATCACAAGTTTGTTTACTTCTATCTTATAAGGTGCATCGGTGGGGACATAACGAAACACGATTGGGAGGTAAGAGAAGTTCGGTGGTTTCCAATCGGTGAGGCGATAGAAAAGCTGGCATACAAAGACGAGAAAAAGGTTGTTGAAAAAGCAAAAGAAATGCTGGAGAAGCCCAAAAGATGAGCGAGAGCCTTCGTTTTACAGACATCCCGCGCATATTCGCCGAGAAGCCACTGGGCTTGGTTTTTATCCTCGGAGAACCAGATACAGGAAAGACGACTTTGTTTAAAGAATTAGCACGAGCATATCTCAAGGCTGGTCTGCGGGTTGGACTTATCGATTCCGATGTGGGTCAATCCGTGATAGGTCCTCCGACGGTAGTTGGCATGGTAATGGCCGAAGGTTCACTGCCGGATCTCTCGCATACGCAGGCTATTTATTTTGTAGGGAATAACAGCCCGGTCGGATTTACAGTTGAAGTAGTGGTTGGAAGCAAGCGCATGGTTGACAAAGCGGTTGAGATGCACGCTGATACAATAATTTTTAATAGCAGCGGACTTGTTGCTCCTCCTTATGGCACCGTCCTTAAATACAACAAATTCGAGCTTTTGCGTCCCCGCTACGTTATCGCGATTGAGAAAGAAGACGAACTCTCCCCCATCTTCTCCTTCCTTGTTAACTGTTGGGGCATAGAGGTGGTCCATACCCGGCCTGCGGAAGAGGCCCGAAAGCGATCGCCTGAAGAGAGGGCAAAATACCGGCAAAAAAAGTATCTTGAGTACTTTAAAAATGCGTCACTAAGAGAATTTGAGTTTGATAAGCTTTGCCTTTATCCAACAAATTTCCTGGATCGCAAGATGGACACGGACTTAACTGGGTTACTCGTAGGGCTGCAGGATGAGCGGTGGGATACGGTAGCTATTGGCATAATCGAGTCTGTCGATGCCAATTCGGTCGCTATATTTGCGCCTTATCCTGATAAGGTAGAGATCCGCGGATTGGTTGCAGGGCGCATAAGGCTATCAAGAGACGGTGTTGAGATGCGAGTTAGGCCTTAATGTGCTAATGTTCCAAAGCGCTAGGTTAAAGAATAAAAGAACATTGATGCCTCGGCACTTCTAGACCCGCGCCGCCAGACCCTATATTCTTTAAACATGAATTATATCGCACCAGTAATAATAGGATTGGTTGCCGGTTACCTCTCTGGGCATTTTGGTATCGGCGGCGGTTTCTTGATGCAGCCCGCTCTTCGCTTGTTATTGGGAATGCCTGCCCTAATATCGCTTGGCACTCCCATACCGGTTATTGTCTTATCCGGTATTACCGGTTCTTATAACTACTACCGTGGCGGCTACATCGACATAAAACTTGCCCCCTATCTATCTATCTCCGGCATTGCAGGCTCTGTTTTGGGGTCGCTTGCTACCGGGGTAATTAACGGAGACATTATCTTACTTATTACGGCGGTTGCACTTGCTGTAACGGCCCTCCGCTTTATCCTGAGCATTGAAAAATCTGCGCAGAACGTAAGTCCGCCTGCCAAAAGCAGCGGTAGAGGTGCGGTAGCGGCCTTGCTTACCGGCCTTATTGCCGGATTCTTAGCTGGATTCCTGGGTCTAGGCGGGGGCTTTTTGTTGGTGCCGGCGCTTTCTATTATCTTCAAGAAAGATATGAAAACATCGCTTGGCACATCGCTTCTGGTTATAATTGCCTATTCGATTCCCGCTGCCGCCACCCATTTTCTTCTTGGTCACGTAGACCTCCTTCTTGCGGCACTCTTGGCAGTTGGGATCATCCCGGGAGCTTATCTGGGTTCGAGGGTTGCTATCAGCCTTCCAGAAGCGCTTCTTCGCAAACTCTTTGGTATCTTCTTGCTACTTGTCTCTCTTTACTTTGCAGGATTTGAGATAAGCGTGCTGCTTAAGTAGAGCAATTAGCTTTCAGTTACTAGCTTTATATTTCTTCGTCTTTAAGCTAATAGCTGATTGCTAATTACGGCTGACTGCTAAAGGCTATTCAGCTATAATCATAGTCATCCCAAGTAAAAGCAAACAAAGCCCACACTGACGGTCTGGCGGCACTTATGAAAATTATGAAAAAGTGGGAAGATAATCATACAACCACCTTTTATTATTTTGTTGGCAGTCTTATCTTTGGCAGCATATCTGCCCTTGCAGTCGTTTATCTTAACGCATACTTGCTTAAAATGCCATCAAGTGCCCTGATATTTTTTCTTCTTGCTATTCCTTCGACAGCAACAGTTTTTGCGGCCCTTACTCTTTTCAGGTTTACCAGCGAGGCAGAGCATAATAAGGCCAAGCAATCACACCAGATGCTTGAGATAGCAAGAAAGACCCTTCCATATTTAAGAAAAGGGCTTAGTTTTGAGTCTGCCTCGGAGGTAGTAAAGATCATCCATAGCGAGGCAGATGCAATTGCGGTATCGATTACCGATAGAAAAACGGTTCTAGGCTTCCATGGCATAGGAGGCGACCATCATCTGGTTGGAAAGCCGATTCTAACGCGTGCTACCAAAGAAACCATTGAAACCAACACATCGCGTATCCTTGCCTCGAAAACTGAGATCGGCTGCCCGATGGTAAACTGCAGGCTGAAAGCCGCAATTGTCGTTCCCCTTGAGAAGAGAGGAAAAGCGGTAGGCACGCTCAAATTTTACTACGACAATCCAAAAAAGCTTACCGAGAGCAGAATCGCTGTGGCTGAAGGCCTGGCCCAGCTTCTTAGCACCCAAATAGAGCTCTCAGAGCTTGACCGGCAGGCGGAGATGCTTTACAAGGCGGAGTTAAGGGCACTTCAGGCGCAGATAAATCCGCATTTTTTATTTAATACATTAAATACGATTACGGCTTTTATTAGGACCGACCCCCAAAAGGCGCGCAAGCTTCTCGTGCAATTTGCTGACTTTTTCAGAAAGACGCTTGAGTGGAAGGATGGCTTTATCACGTTGGCTCAGGAACTGGATTATGTTTCTCTTTACCTTGTCCTTGAAAAGGCCAGGTTTGGCGATCGACTTGATATAGAATTTTACATCGATAACGATGCGCAAAGCTGCATTTTACCTGCTCTTACAGTTCAGCCGCTCGTTGAAAATGCGGTAAAACATGGTTTTTGTGAAGATCGCCCCCTTGAGATAAAGATTATTGCAAGGCTAAATGGCGATGACATGTATATTACAGTTGTCGATAATGGTTGCGGAATTTCTGAAGAAGAGCTAGACCAAGTGTTAAAATTTGGTTATGGTAAAGGTAGTGGCATAGGTTTAAGCAATATAAATGAAAGGCTGAAAAGTCTCTATGGTGAGGAATACCAGGTTAAACTTGAAAGCACCGAAGGTGCTGGAACCAGAGTGTATATAAAGATTCCGATCTCAAGGAGCAAGGAAGAAAATGACGCTTAAAACCTTAATAGTCGACGATGAGGCTCCGGCCCGTTTGGAATTAAGATATTTACTTGATAAGATACCGAATGTCCAGGTGATCGGCGAAGCTACCAATGCGACCGAGGCTATGGAACTTATCAAGGCGCTCAACTACGACCTTATATTTATGGATATCCAGATGCCTGGGCTATCCGGCCTTGAGGTGGTTGCAGCACTAAAGCAGCTGCCAAATATGCCGGCTGTTGTATTTGTTACCGCTTATAGCGAGCACGCAGTCAAGGCTTTTGAGCTGGATGCGGTGGATTACCTGGTAAAACCTATAGATGAGGATAGGCTGGCCCGTGCCGTCACCAAGGTTGAAAAACTCCTTAGCTCACAGCAGGCCATTACTTCTAAGCCGGAGCAGACTATCGAGAAGTCGCTGATTGATATAGATAGGATACCAGTTGAGAGTAGAGGCAAGACCTTGCTTCTTCCAATAAAAGATATAGTGTATATATCGAGCCGCAATGATATAGTATTTGTCCATACGGTAGATAGTACATATATCACCCGGTTTACTTTGAAAACTCTTGAGGAGCGTCTCCAGAGCAAGTCCTTCTTAAGGGTTCATCGTGGCTATATCGTAAATCTGCGTCACGTAATAGAGATCGTGCCGATGTATGGTCGCAGCTATGTGTTAAAGGTGCGGTGCAACCAGAACAACGAGATCCCGGTCAGCCGACGCAGGGGTCAGAAGCTGAAAGCTATGTTGGGCATATAGCCTTAAACCCCGCTATATATAGTGAAAAGTTATCAAGTTTAAGTGCCGTTTAGTGCTATTTTTTAAACGTTGACGGTTCTACCAAGACCGTTTACGTCTTTTAAGTTGCTGTAATTCTTTAAATAAGCTAAAAACTTAACAATAGGTATTAGCTACTACCGGTCCGTTTAATTAGCTTTGGATAGCATGGTTCATACAGCATAAACTGGCGGTTATATGTAGAATTCAGGAGCCAGAAGCCCGGAGCCAGAGGAAAAAGGCAAAAAAAAAATTCTTCTGGATTTTGACTCCTGACTCCTGAATTTTTTGTTATAAAGAGAGCCTTTCAAAAGGCTCAAGAGGCAGTAGTTATTAAAGTAACGAAACATATATAATAAGCCAAGAAGAAAGTCTGTTATTTTTATCTTGACGAGGAGTTTTGGCAAGGTAATATTGGTAATGACTTACAGTTGATGTAAAACCCAGTATTCCATCAACATTCAGCCGGTAGGCTGGAGTGTTTTAGTCTATAGTGATTGATATTTGCAAGGGTTACAAGGAGGTTTCATGGGAACTAAAACAACTTACGATCCTAGGTCAATGGATCCGACCAAGTATAAGGACTGGCAGATAGCTCAAGAGGCAATGAAATTTTTGCCGAGCCCCGATGAGTGGATTGACAAGCTTGGTATCGAGAAGGACGAGATGATTCCGCACGGCAGGACGCCTAAGCTTGATTTCATTAAGATCATGAATCGTCTGAAAGATAAGCCGGACGGCAAGTATATCGAGGTTACCGCTATCACGCCAACTCCACTTGGCGAGGGGAAAACAACTGTTTCCATGGGCCTTGTTCAGGGCTTTGGCTATTTAGGTAAAAATGTTGGTGGCGCTCTGCGCCAGCCCTCGGGCGGACCTACCATGAATGTTAAAGGAACCGCAGCTGGAGGCGGAAATGCACTCCTTATCCCGATGACCGAGTTCTCACTTGGCCTCACCGGCGACATAAACGATATTATGAACGCACACAATTTGGCTATGGTCGCTTTAACCTCCAGGATGCAGCACGAGGCCAATTATACCGATGAAGAGCTTGCAAAGAGAGGCCTGCGCCGCCTTGATATCGACCCGAAAAATGTTGAAATGGGCTGGATTATTGATTTTTGCGCACAGGCGCTACGAAAAATAGTTATCGGTTTAGGCGGCAAGAAAGACGGCTATCCGATGGAATCAAAATTCGGGATCGCCGTTTCTTCGGAGCTAATGGCGATTCTTGCCGTGTCTCGAGATCTTGCTGATATGCGTGAGCGCATTGGAAATATTACTGTGGCTTATGATAGGACTGGCAAACCGATTACAACCTCTGATCTGGATGTTGCTGGGGCCATGACCGCCTGGATGAGAAACACAATAAACCCGACGCTTTGCTATTCAGTTGAGGGTCAGCCGGTTCTTATCCATGCCGGTCCATTTGCTAACATTGCTATCGGTCAGAACTCGATCATTTCTGACCGTCTGGCTCTTAAACTATTCGATTACACCATCACCGAGTCCGGTTTTGCCGCCGATATCGGTTTTGAGAAGTTCTGGAATGTAAAGTGCCGTCTCTCCGGTAATATTCCAAACGTCTCGGTTATCGTTGCAACGATCAGGGCGCTTAAGATGCACGGTGGAGGCCCGGCGGTTGCTCCAGGACGCCCGCTTCCTGAGGAATATACTAAAGAGAACCTCGGTCTAGTTGAGAAGGGCTTTGAGAACTTGCGTCATATGATTGGTGTGGTCAAAAAATCCGGTATTGTGCCGGTCGTAGCAATAAACGCTTTCTACACCGACACTAAAGCTGAGCACGACCTTGTCAAGAAGCTCTGCGAGGAGATGGGTGTTCGCGCAGCGGTATCTCACCACTGGATGTATGGTGGCGAAGGTGCAGCAGACCTGGCAGAGACCGTTATGGATGCGGCAAACGAGCCGTCTAATTACAAGCCGCTCTATCCGCTTGAGATGCCACTAAGGGAACGCGTTGAGATGATAGCAAAAGAAGTCTATGGTGCCGACGGCGTGTCCTGGTCACCTGCCGCTGAGGCCAAAGCAAAGAGGTTCGAGTCTGACCCGCAGTTTGCGGATTATCAGACGATGATGGTAAAAACGCATCTATCGCTATCTCATGACCCCACACTTAAAGGGGTGCCGAAAGGCTGGACGCTTCCGATTCGCGATGTTTTGGTCTATAGCGGTGCTAAGTTCCTGTGCCCGATGGCAGGAGACATTAGCTTGATGCCGGGCACTGCATCCGACCCGGCATACCGCAGGATCGATGTCGATACGGCAACCGGTGAGGTGACAGGGCTCTTTTAGAAGCTTTAAAGCGTCAGCTGTCAGCGATCAGCTATCAGCTTTTTAATTGCTGATACCTGAAAGCTGATAGCTGACAGCTAAATACATAGAAAGATGGTTTGATCTAATGCCAAAGGTTCATTTCTATCCCGACAACAGGGTAGTGGAAGTAGAAAGTGGTGAAAATGTGCTCCGGGCAGCTATGCTGGCCGGCGTTCACGTTAATGCATCATGCGGCGGAAGCAGCACTTGCGGCAAGTGTCGAGTTATAGTCGAGCAGGGCTCGGTTGATGCGCGCCATACCGCAAAGCTATCAGATGCTGATATCGCCCAGGGCTACGTTTTAGCCTGTACCGCTACGGTTAAGGAAGACATCGAGGTCCGTATCCCGATCGAGTCCCAGATGGGTGACTCCAAGGCGGCCCTTGAGCGTGAGCTTGAAACCGTATCGAGTGCGGGATTTTTATCTGCAAAAAATCTTACCGATTTATTTGGTGAGTTTACGATAAACCCGGCAACGAGAAGATACTATGTAGAGATTACGCCGCCGAATCTTGAAGACAACATAAGCGACCTTGAAAGGCTTAGGCGCGAGCTTGCTCTGCAGTACGGAGTTCTTGATTTTAATATCGATATCTCGGTTTTAAGGCAGATGGGTTCACTATTGCGCGAAGCAGATTGGAAGGTCACTGCAACCATTCTCTCACCGGGTGGCGGTGAGTGCGACAGGTTAATTAAGCTGGACAAAGGAAATCGCTCAGACAAGCATTATGGGCTTGCCGTTGATATCGGGACAACGAGTATCTATGTCGAGCTGGTTGACCTTGCGACTGGTGAAACAAAGGCCAAGGCATCTGAATATAATGCGCAGGTAAGTGCGGGCGAGGATATCATAAGCCGAATTGTATACTCATTAAAGAAAGATGGTTTACAAAAGCTTCAAGAGCTTGTTGTTGGGACTATAAACAAGCTTATCGAGAGGGTAATTGAGAAGTCAGGTGTTGAACTTGAAGATATCGTCTACATGGTAGCCGCTGGCAATACCACGATGACGCACATCTTCTTAGGCATCTCACCCAAATATATCCGCGAGGAACCCTACATACCGACTGTAACTTTTACGCCTGTTATTGAGGCAACCGATTTGGGTCTAAAGATGCCGGCTGGTGCCCGAGTTTACACCGTGCCAAGCAAGGCAAGCTACGTCGGCGGCGATATTACCGCTGGGCTTCTTGCCTCAGGCGTATTTAAGACTGACAAATTGACACTTTATATAGATGTTGGAACAAATGGTGAGATGGCGCTCGGAAATGCCGATTGGCTCTTGAGCTGCTCGTGCTCTGCCGGCCCTGCATTTGAGGGTGGCTCCATCAAGCACGGAATGCGCGCTACCAAGGGTGCGATCGAGCAGGTTCGTATCAACCCTAAAACACTCGAGCCCATGATCCTGACCATCGGGCAGACAAAGCCAAAAGGAATCTGCGGCTCAGGGTTAATTGATGCGGTAGCCGAGCTTTTCTTGACCGGCATTATAAACGAGAAGGGCCGCTTTAACACTGAAATAAATCATCCCAGAATCAGAATCAGAGAGATTGACGGCCAGGCTGAGTACGTGCTCGCCTGGGCGTCTGATACAGCCATCAAGAAGGATATCGTTATTACAGAGGCCGACCTCGACAACCTGATTCGCACCAAGGGTGCGATTTACGCCGGCATCACGACTTTGCTTGAGTCAATGCAGATGCCGGTTGAGGCTATTGAGGAAATTCTAATCGCTGGTGGCTTTGGCCGCTATATAGAGATCGACCAGTCAATAACCATTGGTCTCTTGCCCGAGATCGAAAGCGAAAAGGTCATGTATGTCGGTAACGGGTCGCTTTTGGGTGCGCGTCTTATTCTTCTCTCAAGAGAAGCAAAAGATATTGCGGTCGATATTGCCCGAAAAATGACCTATATGGACTTGAGTACGAATTCCAGCTTTATGGATCACTATGTCTCGGCTCTTTTCTTGCCGCATACCAACCGTGACTCATTCCCATCAGTTATGAGGCGGATGAAGGCAAGCTTAAGCGCATAGAAGATAGTGAGAAGGTGAAAAAATCTAGATGCGCTAAAGTTCTAAGGTGCCAATATATTATCATATGTCTCATTATTAGGCTTTGGCACTGCAGCACATTGGCAGGTTAGCACAGAAAATAGGGTTAAAGCCCCTATATAAGTTAGCGTATAGAAATTATAAAGGGCTTTTTAGCCCGGGAGGTATACGAATTGAGTTTTACAATTGCCATAGCTGGCAAGGGTGGTACGGGGAAAACTACCATATCGAGCCTTATAATCAGAAATCTCTTAAAGCAGGGAAAAACCCCTGTCTTTGCAGTTGATGCAGATGCGAACGTCAACTTAAATGAGCAACTTGGGGTTGAGGTTGAAAAGACCATTGGTGAAGTCAGAGAAGATATGAAACAAAGAGTAAGCATTGAAGATATGCCTGCTGGCATGACTAAAGAGCAATACATGGAGTACGAACTGCAAGATTCTCTAATTGAATCCGAAGGTTTTGACCTTTTGGTTATGGGCCGCCCGGAAGGCCCAGGTTGCTACTGCTATGCGAACAACTTGCTTCGTCGCTACATGGAGGTATTGGCGAAGAATTACCCATATGTTGTAATAGATAATGAAGCGGGAATGGAGCATTTAAGCAGAAGGACAACTCAAAAGATCGATCTTCTACTTGTAGTATCTGAGCCCAATCCCATCAGTATCATGACTGCAGCAAGAATTCGGGATCTTGCTTGGGATTTAAAGATCGATGTGAGAAAGGTCGGTCTGGTTATCAATCGTGTAAATGGAGAGCTGCCCGAAGTCCTTAAAAGCGAAGCGGAAAAATACGGCCTTGAGTTAGCCGGTGTTGTACCGGCCGATAACACTGTTGTTGATTTTAGCTGGCAACGGAAACCCGCTATCTTGATGCCGGACGATGCTCCTTCGGTAAAGGCCGTCAATGAAATGATCATTAAGTATGTAGCCTAACAAATAGGACAAGGAGGAATGTGCAATTGGCAGGTAGTTTAATCGATGGGAAGGAAATATCCTCCCAGATAAAGGCTGAGCTTGCTCAAGAGGTTGCAAAACTGCAAAAGACAAGCAATATAACACCCGGTTTGGCGGTTGTTTTGGTTGGTGAAGATCCGGCTTCTAAAGTTTACGTTGGGCAAAAGGAAAAGGCCTGCGCTGAGCTAGGGATATTTTCGCAAAAGCACACTCTACCCGCTGAGGTGAGCGAAGAAGAGCTGCTTGGTTTAGTAAGAAATCTTAATGATGACCCGGATATAGATGGCGTTTTGGTCCAGCTACCGCTGCCAAGCCACATTAATGAGAATAGGGTCATTGAGACGATCGCTCCGGAGAAGGATGTTGACGGCTTCCATCCGGTAAGCGTTGGCAAGATGGTCATCGGTCTTCCAGGCTTTAGGCCATGTACTCCAGCCGGTATAATGGAGCTTATCAAGAGGACCGGAGTAGAGCTTGCTGGCAAAGAAGCTGTCGTAGTCGGAAGGAGCAATATCGTCGGCAAGCCGATTGCACTAATGCTTTTGGCGGAGAGCGCTACAGTTACCATTGCACATTCCAAAACCAGGGACCTTGCAGAAGTAACAAGGAGAGCTGACGTTTTGGTTGTTGCAACTGGCAGACCGAACACGGTTACTGCTGATATGGTAAAAGATGGCGTTGTTGTCATCGATGTTGGAGTAAACCGCTTGGATAGTGGAAAACTTGTCGGGGATGTCGACTTCGACGGCGTAAGGGAGAAAGCATCGGCTATCACACCGGTTCCGGGCGGTGTTGGGCCGATGACAATTGCAATGCTTATGTATAATACCGTGCAATCCGCAAAAAAGAGGGCGGGTATTGCGGTTCAAGTTTAAGGGTCCAGGGACCTGGGTCCCGGGACCGGGGAATTGAATAACCTTAGGCAATGTAATTATTGGACCAAATGCTAGCAGCTAAAGGAGGAATATGAATGGCCTTTCAAGCGCCGACTGAGCAATATAGCGGGAAGATTAGAGAAGTTACAATCGGTGTCGGTGACAACCAAGTTGTAGCCGGCGGTCAGAATACGCTTAACTTTTATAATTTCGAGGGCAGCATGCCCCGTCGTCCACTGATTGCAATGGAAGTGTATGATACCGAGCCGCAGGAGTGGGCGGTTGCCTTAAAAGATGTGCTTGGCGATGTTTGGAGCGACCCGGTAGCCTGGGCCAAAAAGTGCCAGGACGAATTTGGCGCAGACCTTATCTGCCTGCAACTTGCAAGCACCGACCCTAACGGCGCAGACAAGAGTGCTGATGAGGCGGCAGAGACCGTAAAAGCGGTACTCGATGCCATCTCTATCCCGCTAATTGTTTACGGGAGCGGAAACGCAGACAAAGATAGTGAGGTTTTAAAGAAAGTGGCTGAGGTTGCCCAGGGTCAAAATATTGTCATCGGTCCGGCTGTTGAGGATAACTATAAGAGCGTTGCAGCTGCAGCAATGGGCTTTAACCAGGTTGTAGCCGGTGAGACCCCAATCGATGTCAACATGGCAAAGCAGCTAAACATTCTTATAACAAACCTTGGCCTTAATGCTGAGAAGATTCTTATCGACCCAGCGGTAGGTGCTCTTGGCTACGGTCTTGAGTATGCCTACTCGGTTATCGAGAGAGATAGGCTTGCTGCCCTGCAGCAAAACGATGCGATGATGCAGATGCCGATCATCGCCAACATGGGCAAAGAGGTCTGGAAGACCAAAGAGGCCAAGATTAGCCAGGAGGAGGCCCCAGAGTGGGGAGACCCAGCAAAAAGAGGCATCCTCTGGGAGACAATTACCGCGGTAAGCCTGCTTGTAGCAGGAGCAGATATCCTCATTATGAGGCATCCTGAATCGGTTAGGCTTGTTAAGCAGACCTTATCCGAATTCGGCGTGAATTAATGTAGGGGACGATGTGGCCGGTCGAAATCGGCCTCAAGATCACTAGATCGAACGAAGGAGAGATTATGGCAGAGGAGAGAAAGAGAAGTATCGACCCGGCAGCGTTGGAGATGCTTGCGCGGGCTGAAGGTATCTCTACCATGTTTAGCCGGGCTGATGAGATGAAGCCCTGCAATTTTGGCGTTGAGGGGAGCTGCTGCCGCGTATGCGCCATGGGTCCTTGCCGTTTGGGAACTACCAAGGATGGTAAAGAGAAACGGGGGGTTTGCGGAGCAACCCTTGCAACGGTTACCGCACGCAACTTTGCCCGCCAGGTCGCGGTTGGCTCGGCATCACACTCCGACCACGGAAGAAGCGTCGCGAAGACGTTCCTCGCGGCAGCCAAAGGCGAGGCACCGGGCTATAAGATCAAAGACATAGATAAACTGTATCAAGTAGCTGAATTCATGGGAGTTCAAACTGAAGGCAGGTCCATTCAAGAAATTGCCATCGATGTTGGCGAAAAAGCTCTCAACGAGTTTGGCAAGCAAGATGATGAACCGCTAATGTTTGTAAAATATGCTCCCAAGAAGCGCCAGGAGATCTGGGAGAAATACAACGTCTTCCCACGCGGGGTCGACCGTGAAGTTGTTGAGTTAATGCATAGCTCGCATGCCGGAAACGACCAGGATGCTGAGCATATAACGACTCACCTGGTGCGGGCATGTCTGGCCGATGGCTGGGGCGGCTCGATGCTGGCAACCCACCTGCAAGATATCATGTTCGGCACACCGAAGCCTCTAACAGCGGAGGCAAACTTAGGTGTTTTAAAAGAAGATGAGGTAAATATCATTGTTCATGGACACGAGCCGCTTCTTTCCGAGAAAATTGTTGATGCGGCAACCGATCCTGAGATGATAAAATACGCCGAGTCAAAAGGCGCCAAAGGAATCAACCTCGGTGGTATTTGCTGCACCGCAAACGAGGTTCTGATGCGCCGAGGCGTTAATCCGGCCGGAAACGTATTGCAGGCAGAGCTTGCTATCGAGACCGGCGTAGTAGATGCAATGGTTGTCGATGTGCAGTGCGTCTTCCAGGGCTTAGAGGCTGCTGCGGCAAGGCATCATACCAAGCTCATTACAACAAATGAGCGCATGAGGATTACCGGTGCTACGCATATGCAGTTTGAGGAACACAATGCGGAAGAAAATGCCCGCAGCATCATTAAAATGGCGGTTGACAACTTTGCAAATCGCAAGGGTGAGATACACATTCCGAAATACAAAAACCCGCTTGTTGCTGGATTTAGCCATGAGTACATCCGCTATATGCTGGGTGGCAAGTTCCGCGCATCATTTAGACCTTTGAATGATGCAATAATTTCCGGACGCATCCAGGGTGCAGCAGCAATTGTTGGCTGTAATAATCCAAGGACAGTACATGATGAAAATATCATGTACCTGGTCAAAGAGTTCATTAAAAATGATGTGTTGGTAGTTATGACCGGTTGCGCCGGAATTGCTGCTGGAAAGCACGGCTACATGCAGCCTGAGATGATGGAGGAAGCCGGACCAGGGCTTAGGGAAATTTGTGAGGCCGTTGGTATCCCACCTGTCCTACACCTTGGTTCATGCGTTGATAACTCAAGAGTTCTAACCATTCTTACTGAGATTGTAAATGAAGGCGGTCTTGGTGAAGACATAAGCGACCTGCCGGCAATTGGCCTTGCCCCAGAGTGGTATTCCGAGAAGGCCTTGACGATAGCAGTTTATGCGGTTGCGAGCGGCGCAACAGTTATTTTTGGAGGCGTCGGCTCACCGGTAGGCGCAAGCAAAGAGACTACACGGCTGATTACCGAAGGCTACGAGGAGAAGTTTGGTGCAGGGTTCTACTTTATCAAGGACAAAGAGGAGATCTTTAAGGCGTCTATGGAGCACATCCAGAAGAAGAGAAAGGCTTTAGGCATCGATACGCAGCAAGAAAGAGTCCTCTTCGATATGGAAATGAGGAGGGAGTTAAGTGTCTAAGATCATTGCAACAGCTGCCATCAGGGGCGCACACGAGACGGTTAACCTGGCCGAAGCCAAGGTTAGAGAGGCAATTGATACCAAAGGGCCAAACCAAGAAGTTGCGTTTCCAAACACCGGATACTTTCTGCCAGTTATCTATGGCCTAACTGGAGAAAAAGTAGAGAAAGTCTCCGATATGGAGAAAATCATAAAGATAGCAAAGGACCTGCTCCCTGAAGAGCCGGCGGATAAGCTATGGCTGCCGTATTTAGGCAACACGCTTGATGCTGGTATAGCAACGCTATTTGGCGCAGAGATAATTATGGCTCTTCGTTATGCAGGCATTGGCGACCCACCGGTAACCGATCTATACCTCGGTGCGGCAGACGATGTTATCATGCGCGCCCGCGGCGTTGAGTTTGTAGACGGCTCCGCACCTGGCTTTGCCGCAGTTGTCGGAGCAGCACCTACAAACGAGGAGGCAGTTGCCCTTGCCCGCGAGCTTCAGGGTAAAAACCTTTACGTCTTTATGGCAGGCTCAACTGACGGCAAGTGCATTGCCGACCAGCTTGCTGAAGAAGGCGTGCAGCTTGGCTGGGAAACAAGGCTTGTCCCATTTGACCCGCATGTCTACGGCCAGATCTATTCGCTTGGTTTTGCAACGAGAGCCGCGATGTCATTTGGCGGTGTTCAGCCAGGCGACTACTCTCGTATCTTAAGATACAACAAGAATCGCGTGTTCGCCTTTGTCATCGCGCTTGGTGAGGTTGACCCAATTAAGTACGCGGCGGCCGCCGGCGCCATTAACTACGGCTTCCCGGCAATTGCAAACACCGATATTCCGCAGATCTTGCCGACCGGTGTTTGCACGTATGAGCATGTGGTCTCAAATATTCCGATTGACAAAATTGCTCAGAAGGCAATTGAGGTCCGTGGTCTTAAGATCAAAGTCGATAAAATCGATATCCCAGTCGCCTATAGCCCGGCATTTGAGGGCGAGCGTATTCGCAAAGACGATCTCTATATTGAATTTGGTGGCTCGAAGACAGACTGCTTTGAGTTTCTCTCAATGAAGGATATGGAAGAGGTCGAGGACGGCAAGATTGAAGTCATTGGACCGCAAATCGCCGACATGCCGGAGAAATCAAGGCTGCCGCTTGCAGTCATCGTTGAGGTGGCAGGACGCAAGATGCAAAAAGACTTCGAGCCGATTCTTGAGAGGCAGCTTCACCATATGGTAAACGGAGCCGAAGGCGTCATGCATATCGGACAGAGAGACACCGCGTGGATCCGCATTGGAAAGAAAGCTGTTGAGAAGGGCTTCTCGCTTGCCGATTTCGGAAAGATCTTCCACGCCAAATTAATGTCGGATTTCCCGGCGATTGTTGATAAGGTTCAGGTAAAGATAATTACCGATCAGGATAAGGTAACTGAGCTCATGCCAGAGGCAAGAGCAGCTTACGCAGAGCGTGATGAGCGTGTAGCAGGACTAACTGACAATTCAGTCGATGTCTTCTACTCCTGCACGCTTTGCCAGTCGTTTGCGCCGAAGCATGTCTGTATCATCTCGCCGCAGAGGCTTGGACTTTGCGGAGCCTATAACTGGCTTGATGGCAAAGCGTCTTATGAGATCAATCCTACTGGCCCAAACCAGCCGGTCGAAAAAGGCGCGCTCCTTAGCGAAGAAAAAGGCGAGTGGCAGGGTATTAATGAGTATCTTGCCAAGGCTACGCAGGGCAATGTCGAGAGGCTATTTGCCTATAGTATCATGGAGAACCCGATGACCTCCTGCGGATGCTTTGAGGCAATTGTTGCTCACCTGCCGCTAATGGACATGGAGACCGGGGACATTAGGAGCGGATTCATGGTTGTAAACCGCGATTATGCGGGCATGACGCCGTTTGGAATGCCGTTCTCAACAATGGCTGGTCTTGTTGGCGGAGGTGTCCAGACCCCAGGCTTGATGGGAATCGGAAAATACTATGTTACAAGTGAGAAATTCGTCTCTGCAGACGGCGGATTTGCCCGGCTTGTCTGGTTGCCAAAAGATATGAAAGAGCAGCTCAGGCCGCTTCTTGAGAAACAATGTGAGAGAATAGGCGACCCAGACTTTATTGATAAAATTGGAGACGAGACGGTTGCAACAACAATGGAAGAGCTAGCAGTATTCTTAAAGAGCGTAAACCATCCAGCTATGCAGATGGATCCGCTGATGTAATATAATTAAGTTACTCCGTGCTGCTGTGCGGCCGTGCTACAGAAAAAAGTTCCTAGCAGCTCAGAGCACAGAGCTAATTTGGAGGTGTTAATGTGGCTTTAACAGGCTTAGATATTTTCAAGCAATTACCTAAGACAAACTGTGGCAAATGCGGGGTGCCAACATGCCTAGCATTTGCCATGAAACTTGCCGCTGGCGGAGCAACACTTGATGCTTGCCCGGATGTTACAGATGAGGCAAAAGCCGCTTTGTCATCTGCTTCGGCTCCTCCGATGAGGGGAGTTACCATCGGAACCGGTGAGAGCGCGATAAAAGTTGGTGAGGAGCTAGTGCTTTTCCGCCATGAGAAAACGTTCTTTAACGCACCGGGCTTTGCCCTGCTCATCGATGATACAATGGATGAGGGTGAGGCCATGGCCAAAATCTCGGCGCTGGCAAGTACCCAGTGGGAGCGTGTTGGGCAGGTTCTGAAGGCAAATCTTGTAGCCGTTAAAAATGCATCCGGTGATGCGGCGAAGTTTGCCAGCCTTGTAACCAAGGTGCAGGCAGCAACTGATCTTCCGCTTATTTTAATGGCCCAGGATGCCGGGGCGATGGAAAAGGCGCTTGAGGTTGCCGGTGCGTCCAAGCCGCTTATCTATGCGGCAACCGAGGAGAATGCTGATGCTTTTGCCGAGCTAGCTAAGAAGTATCAGGCTCCACTTGCTGTTAAGGCTTCGTCTCTTGATGCTCTAGGTGAGCTTACGACTAAGTTAGATGCGGCAGGTGTTAAGGACCTTGTTATCGATCCGGGCACCCGTACGCTTAAAGAGACGTTTGAGAACCTTATTTACTTAAGAAGGGCGGCGCTTAAGAAGAAACTTCGCCCATATGGTTATCCAACGATCACCGTACCGGCGGAAGAGACAGAGGACGACATGATGGAGGCGGTACACGCAGCGGTCTACGTCATGAAGTACGGTGGCCTTATCGTCATGCGCGACCTATCTGCCGAGAAGGCCTATCCGCTTTTCGTGTTGAGGCAGAACATATACACCGACCCACAGAGGCCGATGCAGGTCGAACAAGGGTTCTATCCGGTTAACTCACCAGATGAAAACTCGCCGGTTCTTGTTACAACGAATTTCTCGCTTACCTACTTTATCCTCTCCTCAGAAGTTGAAGGGAGCAAGCAACCGGCCTGGCTTGGTGTAGTTGATGTTGAGGGATTATCAGTGCTTACTGCTTGGGCAGCCGGAAAGTTTGTGCCTGAGCGCATTGCTGCATTTATTAAAAAGAGCGACATTGAGCAGAAGGTAAAGCACCGTGAGGTTGTTATCCCGGGCTATGTCGCGCAGCTATCTGGCGAGCTAGAGGATGAACTGGGAGACTGGAAAGTAACGGTTGGCCCACGCGAAGCAAGCGATGTCGCAAGCTTCCTCAAAAATTACCAGCCAGTTGGTGTTTAGAAACCAAAGCCATATATGTTGGTCTATAGTTTTACAATATCTGAAGCTCCGTTTTAGGGTCTAGATATGCCAAAGTGCCAATGTCTTTATTTATTGACCTTGGCACTGTAGCACGTTGGAACATTGGCACTAAAAGCGCTCTATAGAGCTTAGCTACTTTAAACTATAAACCATAAATGCTAAACCATGAATGGACTTAGGAACAAGGAAGTTTCCATGAAGGACAAAGATTCTATTTCTCAGGCTGAAAAATTCGAGAGATGGGTGCTGGAGGCCCCAGTGAAGCCTCCCTGCGTAGTCGCGTGTCCGGTTAATGCCGACATCCAGTCCTACGTTAGTTTGGTTGGACAGGGTAGATTTAAAGAAGCGCTTGAGACAGTGCGCGAGAGGTGTACTCTTCCCGGCTCGCTGGGCAGGATTTGCAATCACCCCTGCGAGGGAGAGTGCCGCAGAAATAAAGTTGACTCGGCAGTCTCAATCCGCTCGATAAAAAGATTTGCTGCCGATGTCTGCATGGACCTACCACATCCCGATCCCATCCCAAAAACAAAAGGGAAAAGGGTCGCAATAATCGGTGGGGGGCCAAGTGGGCTCACCGCGGCTTATGATTTGGCAAAGGACGGCTTTGACGTAACTATCTTTGAGAAAAACGATGCCTGCGGAGGCGCCATCTACACTGGTGTTCCCAAATATAGACTGCCTAAAGATATCGTTGCCTGGGACGTTGCGGCTATTCAATCTTTAGGGGTTGAGATAAAGACGAACACCGAGATCGGAAAAGATATCGCCTTTTCCGATCTCATAAAGGATTATGATGCGGTTCTTATAGCGATCGGTCTCTCGGTTAGCCGCAGCCTACCTATCCCTGGAGCTGACGCTCAAGGAGTTCTTCTTGCACTTCCTTTTTTAAAGATGGTTAACTTTGACGATAATGCCACGATTGGCAGGCGAGTAATAGTTATCGGTGGCGGAAACGTTGCAACTGATGTTGCTCGCTCCGCAAGAAGGATAGGTGCCGAAGAGGTCAAGATGTTCTGCCTGGAGAGCGATGAGGAAATGCCGGCTTCTCCCTGGGAGATTGAAGAATCAATAGATGAAGGGATACAGATATATCCTTCCTGGGGCCCGAAGGAGATCAAAGTCAAGGATGGAAAAGTTGCCGGCATGGTTTTTAAGAAATGCCTCTCAGTTTTTGAAAACGGTATGTTTAACCCAAAGTTTGACGAATGCGAACTTACCGAGACAGAAGCCGATAATGTGATTTTTGCAATCGGCCAAGGCGCGGACACATCGGGCTTTACGGGAACCGAGCTTGCGATAGATGAGCGCGGCCGCATCGCGTTTAACCCAATGACAATGCAGACTAACGTGGAGGGTGTCTTTGCCTGCGGCGAGGTCGTAACCGGCCCCGGAGCAGCAGTTGCTGCTATGAAAAGTGGGCACAGGGCAGCAACTGCTATAGCAAAGTATCTAGATACCGGCAAGGTGTCTGCGCTACATATAAGCGAGCCAAAAGCTATTGGCCAGATGCCGGGTGAAGTTGCCGAGATAGTGACCAAGCTGCCACGTACAGCAGCCGAGCTTGCCGACGCAAAAGAGCGCATCAAGAACTTTAATGAAGTGGAGTTTGGCTTCGACCAGAAAACGGCGATGTATGAGGCACGCCGTTGTATGAACTGCGGAGCGGGTGCGCAGCTTATCGAGGAGAAATGCGCAGCATGCTTGACATGCGTTCGTGTCTGCCCGTATGGTGCGCCGTATGTCAGAGAAGCAAGGGTTGCAAACTTTGCGCTTGAAAACTGCCAGGCCTGCGGCATATGCGCTGCCGAGTGCCCTGCACTGGCCATAGATATTAAGCTAAACGAGTCGACAGGTATTATGACCCGGGCGTCAAGAAGCCTTGATGAGCCCTTTATCACCGTGTTTACATGCCAGTACTCGGTGCCAGAGGTTTTAAATCCTGAGAGGCTAAGAACTCAAGTTCCGGCTGGAGTAAACCAGGTAAGCATGTTGTGTAACAACCGTATTGATACGGCGCATATTTTAGCTGCCTTTGAGGCGGGGGCAGATGGTGTGCTCGTCGCCGCGTGCCCGGATGAAAAATGCAGGCACAATAAAGGTATTGATTGGCCAAAGATTAGGGTTGCTCGTGTTAAAGATACGTTAAATGAGATAGGTCTCGGTGCAGACCGGCTCGAGCTTGCCAAGGTCACAAAAGGCTCAGCCGATGACCTTACAAGGGCAGTCAACGAGTTTAAAGATAAAATAGAAGAGCTGGGTCCAAGCCCATTAAGTAAACAGCTGACTCCGAGCAAGTAAAGGAGTTTAGAAGATATGATTGTTGCAGAACCAAAAAGTCTGGACGAGATAAAGGCGATGACTGATAAGTACGACCGGATACTCATGGTCGGGTGTGGGACTTGCACAACCGTTTGCTTGACCGGGGGTGAGCGTGAAGTCAAACTTATGGCGACCGCGCTTCGCCTGGCAAGAAAAGTCGAGGGAAGAGAAATCGAAGTAGGTGAGCAGACGATCCTTCGCCAGTGCGATTTCGAATATATCGATGAGCTGAAAGATGTCGATAGCTACCAGGCGATCGTGTCTTTGGCGTGTGGTGCAGGTATTCAGGGTGTTGCGAGAAGTTTTCCCGAGAAGCCTGTGCTGCCCGGAGTAAATACCCAATTCATCGGCTTTAATGAGGAGTTTGGATATTATACTGAGCAGTGCAAGGCCTGTGGAGATTGTATCCTCCATCTAACTGGAGGCATCTGCCCAATCGCACGCTGCGCTAAAGGCCTGCTCAACGGGCCCTGCGGCGGCACCAACAATGGCAAGTGCGAGATAAGCAAAGACAAAGACTGCGCTTGGGTTTTAATCTACAACGCGCTTGAGAAACAAGGAAATATTGAGCAATTCAAGCAAATCATAACCCCAAAGGATTTTGCCAAGGCAGGCAACATCCGCTCTATGGATTTGCGCAAGGCAGGCGATTGAGATGGGATTTAAAGAAGCTCTAGCAAGCGGAGAATTTGTTGTAACAGCTGAGGTTGGCCCACCTAAGGGTACCGACATATCAGAGATGGTTCACCATGTAAAGGTGCTAAAAGATAAAGTGCATGCATTAAATGTAACCGATAATCAAAGTGCGGTCATGCGCGTCTCGACTATTGCTGTTACTAAGGTCCTGCTTGAGCTTGGCGTCGAGCCGATTTTTCAGATGACCTGCCGTGACCGTAACCGCTTAGGACTGCAATCTGACCTGCTTGGAGCGGCCGTCTTCGGTGTAAAAAATGTGCTTGCTTTAACTGGGGACCACACGATGCTTGGGGACCATAAGGACGCAAAGCCGGTTTTTGACCTCGAGTCAGTTCAGCTTTTGCAGGTGATTAAACGCCTAAACGAAGGCTTCGATATGGCCGGAAACGAGCTTCAGGGGAAGACTGATTTCTTTGCTGGAGCGATCGTGACACCGGAGGCAAATCCACTTGAGCCCCAGTTGGCCAAGTTTGAGAAAAAGGTCGAGGCTGGCGCAAAGTTCTTCCAGACCCAGGCAGTCTACGACTTGAAGAAGTTCCACTCCTTTATGGAGCGCGCAAGTAAATATAACGTGCCAATCCTAGCCGGAATCTTATTGCTTAAATCAGCCGGCATGGCCAAGTACCTGAATAAATTTGTAGCAGGCATCTCCGTTCCTGACGATTTGATCCAGGAGCTAGCAAGTGCGGAGAAGCCGCTTGAAAAGGGAATCGAGATTGCTGGGCGACAAATCCGCGAGCTAAAAGAGGTTTGCGCCGGAGTGCATGTCATGGCGATTGGAGCGGAAGATAAGGTGCCCGATATTTTAGAGGCCGCCGGTCTCTAAAGGGCTGCACTACGCTAAACTCGAACTACCAATATTAGTAAGTTAGGATGATTAAGATTGAAAATAGCTATAACCGGCAAGGGTGGCGTCGGTAAGACGACTATAGCAGCTGGATTAGCAAGGTTTCTTGCCAAAGAAGGATATAAAGTAATTGCAATCGATGCCGACCCGGATGCAAATCTTGCGGCGGCTTTAGGCGTAGACCCAGAGCTGGCGATGGGGATTACCCCGATTGCCAGGATGAATGAGCTTATTGCGGAGCGAACTGGAGCACAGCCTGGAACAATTGGCGGATATTTTAAGCTAAACCCAAGGGTCGATGATATACCCGATAGCTTAAGCATTGACGTCAATGGGATTAAACTTCTTGTTTTGGGCACTATTGAAAAGGGTGGTAGCGGCTGTATTTGCCCCGAGAGCACGCTTTTGCGGGCGCTTCTTAAACACGTCATCGTAAGGCGAAACGAAGCGGTTATCCTTGATATGGAGGCCGGAATTGAGCACCTAGGCCGAGGCACTGCTGAGTCAGTAGATGCCCTCTTGGTTGTTATCGAACCGGGCCAGCGAAGCGTGCAGACCGCAAAGGCAATCGAGAAACTGGCAAAAGATTTGTCCATAAAAAAGGTGTTTTTAATCTTAAACAAACTACACAGCCAGGATGAGGAAGAGCGGTTGAAAACTTATCTGCCAGAACTTCCGATAATCGGTACAGTCGCCGAGCGGGACACGATCAGACTTGCCGATTTGGATGGAAGGTCGCCGTTTGATATAGATAAATCATTTGTCGACGATATCGCAAGAATCAAGGAAAATCTTGACCAGGTACTTTTTGAAGAGACGGCAGAAAGAATTAAAAGCTAGCTTCTAAAGTTTATGTAAGGCTTAGAAATCAGAAATTAGAGGCCACTGTTTATCAGGTCTCTGAAGGTGCTTTGCACGTTCTGGTTTCTGGTATCTGAACAGGAGGAAACAAAGAATGCTTATAATCGCTGAGAAAATTAACATCATGTCAAAGACAATCGGTCCGGCCATGCGGGAGCGCAATGCGCAGCCGATACAGGACCTCGCGCTCGCACAAGTTCAGGGCGGCGCAAAAGCGCTTGACCTTAACCTGGGACCAGGGACCAAAGATGGTCCGGAAATGATGGAATGGCTTGTCAAAACCGTCGAGGAAGTTGTCGATGACAGCATTCAGCTCTGCCTCGATACCAAAAACATCGTCGCCATGGAGGCTGGGCTCAAAGCCGTGACCAAGCACAAGCCGATGATTAATTCAACCAACGCCGACCCGGATGTACTGGACCAGTACATGCCAATGGCTGCAACTTTTGACGCAGATATTATCGCCCTTACTATGACATCGGCCGGTATTCCGCGTGATCACAATGAGCGTCTCGAAAACGCAGCGACGATCATGATGAAAGCAATGGAGCACGGCGTAGCTCTTGATAGGATCTATCTCGACCCGCTGGTTTTACCGATAGGCGTTGCACAACAGGATGCCATGGAAGTCGTCGAGACTATCCGCAGTTTCCAGGTTCTAAATGACCCTCCAATGAAATCGGTTGTAGGTTTGAGCAATATTTACAATGGCACACCGAAAGAGCTTCACAGCCGCTTTGGCTACACATTTTTAACCATGCTGGGGGCTGCTGGCTTAACTGCAGCGATAGCCGATTCGCTCGACAAAGACTTGATGGCAGTTGCAAAGACCATCGAGGTGCTCAAGAACGAAATGCTCTATGCGGCGTCTTACTTAGACGATATTTTAGTTAAGGCTTAATAAGATAATTTAAATATTTTCACCGGAGATTATTCATGCCGATGGTCTACAATAAGCGGCTTTTTGGAAATCAAGAAATCGGTAGGAGGATTGAATGTCGTATATTCAGCTGCAAATAGACAATATCTGTGTTGCAGCCCGCCGTGGGCAGACGGTGCTTGCGGCTGCGCTGGAAAACGGGATACATATACCATATCTGTGTCATGACCCACGGTTGAAACCGACGGGCGGTTGCGGCCTTTGTTTGGTTGAGATAGATAACGTGGTTCAAAAAGCCTGCATGACCAGGGTTGTCGATGGCATGCATGTAAAGACCAAAAGCGATACTATAATTGAACGCAGAAAGAAAAGGCTGAATGAGATTTTTGCAGACCACTGGGCAGACTGTATAGCTCCGTGCACCCTGGCGTGTCCTGCTGGAACGGATGCGCAGGCATACATCGGCTTGATCGTCCAGAGGAGATATCGTGATGCAGTAAGGCTCATCAAGCAGACCAACCCAATGCCTTCGGTTATTGGGCGGATTTGCACCAGGCCTTGTGAAGATAGTTGCCGCAGGGCCTTAATCGATGAGAAAGTATCCATATGCTTTTTAAAGCGATTTGTTGCTGATAAAGATATACTATCCAATGATAGATTCAGACCCGAGATAAAGCCCCCGTCAGGCAAAAAAGTTGCGGTGGTAGGCGGAGGTCCTGCGGGTCTATCGGCCGCTTATTACCTGACCATTGAAGGACATAAGGTGACCATTTTTGAGCTCATGCCGAAGCTTGGCGGAATGCTTCGGTATGGCATCCCTGCATACAGGCTGCCCAAGGATGTCCTTGATAGGGAGATCTCGACGATTATCGATTTAGGGGTTGAGGTAAAAACCAACCAATCACTAGGTCGGAATTTCACCATTGAGGACTTAAAGCGTAGTTATGATGCGGTATTTTTAGGAATCGGCGCTCAGAAGGGTGTAAGCTTGGGGGTCCACGGGGAAGATACCCAGGGTGTTCTAAGCGGAGTCGACTTTTTAAAAAATATTGGACTTGGCGAGAAACTTAAGGTTGGCGAGCGGGTTGCAGTTATAGGGGGCGGCAATACCGCAATCGATACCGCAAGAAGCGCGCTTCGACTGGGAGCCAAAGAAGTCAATTTGATATACCGCCGCTCCCGCGAGGAAATGCCCGCACATGATATAGAGATAGAGGAAGCTGAGCGCGAGGGGGTAAAGCTAACGCTGCTTGCTAGTCCGGTTGAGGTATTGGGAAACGGCCGGGTAGAAGGGCTTAAATGCATCCGTATGGCTTTGGGCAAGCCGGACAATTCCGGGAGGAGGCGGCCTGAGCCGATTGAAGGAAGCGAATTCGTCATCGATGTCGACATGGTCATTGCTGCGGTTGGTCAAGCCATCGATGGGAACTCTCTTGACGGGCTCCTGAGTGAGCGAAAGCGAATAGCAATTGACTCTTCTACTATGCAAACGAACGTAGAAGGCGTGTTTGCTGGAGGTGATGCGGTAACCGGGCCAAGAGCAGCAATCGATGCTATAGCTGCCGGAAGAAAAGCTGCTATTGCTATCAACCAGTACTTAAACGGTGAAAAGATAAAGCTGGGTCCCGACAAACCGTTTAGCGCTGTAAAGAGCGGTGTTACGCGGGACGACTTATTGCCGAGAGAAGAGAAGATGCGCGTTCCCATGCCAACTATCCCTCTAACTGAGAGAAATAACTTTAAAGAGGTGGAGCTGGGATACTCTGATGAGCAAGCTATCGAAGAAGCGATGCGCTGCATGGAGTGTGGCTGTATTAAACAAAACCAGTGCCACTTAAGAAAACTTGCAGTTGAGTATGAGATCGAACCCAACCTGGATGGAGAATCCATGCGGCATTTTAAGGTGGATGACCACCATCCGGTGATTCTAAGAGATATGAACAAGTGTATACGCTGCCTGAATTGCGTAAGTATCTGCGGTGAGGTTGTGCAGGCCGATGCGCTTGTCCATGATGAGATAAACGATGAGATCACGACAGCTGGCGGCGTACCGCTTCTTGAAACAAGCTGCGAAGCGTGCGGACAGTGCCTGTCTGTATGTCCAACAGCTGCCATGATTGCAAACAGGCAGGATTTTACCCGGGAGTACTTCTGGCCCCCTAAAGTAGTTGAGACCACTTGCGGCTACTGTGGTGTGGGCTGCCAGCTTGAGCTAAATATAGACGGCGCTGGCAAGGTCTTTAGGGTTACCAGCAAGTCGGGCCGCGGTGTAAATGAAGGAAACCTCTGTGCGAAGGCTCGCTTTGGCTTTAAATTTATTAACCATCCGGATAGGCTTAAAAAGCCGCTTATTAAGAAAGACGGGCAATTTGTTGAGGCATCTTGGGATGAGGCAATAAATCTAGTTGCAAGCAGGCTTTTTGAGATAAAAGAGGCTCATGGACCTGATTCAATTGCCGGGCTGGCATCCGCAAGGTGTACCAACGAGGAGAACTACCTCTTTCAGAAATTTATGCGTGCCGTAATCGGCACAAATAATGTTGACCATTGCGCAAGGTTGTGACACTCCCCGACTGTGGCCGGTCTGGCCAAGGCATTCGGAACTGGAGCAATGACCATGTCAATCGAAGATATTGAGGATGCAAAGGTAATCCTCGTTATCGGATCTAATACTACTGATGCCCATCCGATTATTGGCTATCACATAATGCGGGCGGTAACCGAATATAAGGCACGCCTTATTGTTATAGATCCCAGGCGAACAAAGCTGGTAGAGTTCGCAGATGTGTGGCTTAGCCCAAAACCGGGTACCGATGTTGCTCTGCTTAACGCGATGATGAATGTAATTCTTGAAGAGGACCTTATTGATGAGAGCTTTATTGCACAGAGAACTGAAGGATTTGAGGACCTAAAAGCAATTCTTCCCGAGTGCAGGCCCGAGGATGTCGAAAAAATTACCGGTGTTCCTGCGCAGGACATAAGAGCTGCCGCAAGACTTTATGCCGGGGAAGGTAGAGCCGCGATATTCTACACTATGGGGATAACACAGCATACGTCAGGCACCGATAATGTGCTTGCAATTGCAAATCTTGCAATGATGACCGGAAATGTTGGACGTCGTGGCTCTGGTGTTAACCCCTTGAGGGGACAAAACAACGTTCAGGGAGCCTGTGATATGGGAGCGCTTCCCGATGTGTTTACCGGCTATCGCAGGGTGGACAACGAAAAAGCGCGCAAAGAGTTTGCAGAACGATGGGGCGTTGAGCTCCCTGTTGAGCCTGGTCTAACGCTTACAGAAATCTCAAGAGGAGCGCTGGAAGGAAAGATCAAAGCAATCTATATAATGGGTGAAAATCCGGTTGTATCTGATCCAGACACCAAGCATGTAATTGAAGCACTTCAGAAGCTGGACTTCCTGGTTGTCCAGGATATTTTCTTAACTGAGACTGCCAAGTACGCGGACGTCGTGCTTCCTGGGGCGTCTTTTGCCGAAAAAGATGGCACGTTTACAAACACTGAGCGCAGGGTTCAAAGGGTTAGGAAAGCAACTGAGCCACCGGGAGAAGCCAAGGCCGATTGGCAGATAATCTGTGAAATTGCCCTTGCCCTGAGATATCCTATGAGATATAGCTCTGTTGAGGAGATAATGTCTGAGATACGTGAACTTACGCCGACTTATGGCGGAATTACATATCAGCGGCTGGATCTACTAGGCGGATTACAATGGCCCTGCCCGACAGAGGGTCATCCCGGAACGAGAATGCTTCATACCGAGAACTTTTTCAGGGGCAAGGGGCTCTTTACTCCGACTCGCTATCGCCCGCCAGCGGAGGAGCCGGATGAAGAATTTCCCCTGGTTTTAACCACGGGAAGAAACCCCTGGCAGTATCATACGCGTACGATGACCGGAAAGTCGGAAGGGCTTAATGCACTAGCGCCGGAAAACTATGTTCAGATAAATTCGGTTGATGCTAAGAATTACGGTGTGGTAGATGGCGAGAAAATTACGGTTGCCAGCAGGCGTGGCCGCATAGTAGCAAGGGCTGTTGTAACTGATGATATTCGCCAGGGTGTCATCTTTATGCCGTTTCATTATGCTCTGTCATCTGCAAATGAGCTTACAAATACGGCTATAGATCCGATTGCAAAAATACCTGAGCTTAAGGTTTGTGCTGTTAAGCTGGTTAAAGCATAACTTTAAATTTAACCCAGCATTATTTACGCCATTTATATTTTATCTATAGCCGTTGTTATTGGTAAATTTCGCTACCGAATTTCTGGCCAAACTTATTCCGATACAATCTCGGCCTCTATGCGCCGCCTGGTTACTAGTACCAGGATCAAACCCGAGACGATAATCAAAAGACCTCCAGCTATTGTGGTCAGACTAGGCAGTTCGCCCAGAATAACGGCGGCAAAAAAGACTGCACTTACCGGGTCTAGGTAGGTGAATATACCGGCTTGTTGGGCTTTGACTGTGCGCAGCCCACTTAAATACAGGGCTGCGGCGAGGGCAGTGTGAAACGCACCCAACACAAATAGGATAAGCATTGTAGGTGGACTTACGGAGAACTTGAAAAGAAAGAGCGATGGGCTAAGTATGAGGGCGCAAAACGTCTCTTCAAAAAAGATCATCGAAAGAATGTTTATTCTTGCGGTAAGCGGTTTTGCGAGGATAACCAGCACTGCATAACTTATGGCACTGACAAAAGCCCATGCAATTCCGGCTAGGTCTCTCATGCCAAAGCCCATTGCGGCCGGAGATGCGATAAGCACCATGCCGATTACTGAAATTAAAAGGGTTACGATCGTGATTCTCTCGACCTTCTCTTTTAATATAACAGGCGCAAGCAATGCGACATAGATTGGGGCGGTATAGGTTATAAGGACCGCATTTGCAATCGAGGTTAGCCTGACGCTATAGAAAAAAGATGTCCAGTTAAGGGCAAGAAGTGCTCCTATGCAGAAAAGCAGGTATATGTTTTTGCCGACTGCAAGCCTCTCTATCTTTCTTTGGCCCGCAATGAGGACGAGGACGGATATTGCGGCAAAAAAGGTGCGGTAGAAGACCATTACCGGGACAGGAAGATCGATGAGGCGCACAATGGTCCCTAAAGACCCCCAGATGATCGCCGCTATGATTATTCTAACGTATCCCCCCATTTTACTCCCAACCAAGTCGCCGTAGATATTTTATATTCCCTAAAGCCGGTACTGCCCTCACCTCATTAAAACAAAAAAGCACTCCTTCAACCAGCAGACCATAAACAATCAGGGCGAAGTGACCTATATTCCAAAGTTTTGCGGGCTTGCGAAACATTTGTTAAAGCGTGGCAAGATTTTGACGAAAAAGAATAAAAGGACACTGGTGAAGGAGACGCAACAATGTTACTGCTAATCTTTATTGTACTATCGCTGGCAATTGGATACATAAGAGGCGGCAGGTTGAGAAATATCTCAGAAGTAAGGTTTAATTACGGCATACTAATCCTTATAGCTTTTGTTGTTAAACTGGTCCTGGTTATTTCAGGTTTTCGCTTTGAGGCAGCATCACCAAGGCTTGCTGTAGCTGCGCATATCTTTACCTATTTCCTGGTAGCCGCATTTTTAATTCTTAATTGGCAGATCGCGGGCATGCGCATAATTGCAGCCGGTCTGATGCTCAACTTTTTCACCATCATGGCAGATGGTAGCTTTGAGCTAAGTCAAATAGGTTATGCTACAGCAGCCGATAGTCTTAATTTGGCAATATCTAACCAAGCTAGCAAAATCTCATTGCTGCCATTTAGGGATGTCTTTAACCTGGGGAGCCTGCTCATGGCGCTTGGAGTGTTTGCCGTTGTTAGCAGGTTGATGCAGATTAAGAAGGCAATTATTGAGCCTGACATCCGAAACAAAACAGCAAGACCGCGTTACCAGCCAAAACACCTGGCAAGGCCCCGTAAGTGGTCTGTGGTCATTATTAAGAAAGCAGTCTAGATTTTAATTGGTAGTTTTTGATTTTTAAAGGACGAATCAAAAGATCGACTTGAGGGTGGAGTTTGGTAGGCTCCACTTTTTATTTCAATTATTACAGATTAGCCGCTAAAAATTTTACTGTTTGCTTAAATAGTAGCAGATAATAATGTATAATTAGGGCTGTGTATTTACTGTCTACAGCTGTGAGCTAAATTAACATGGAGGCGGTGCATGATAGATAAAATCAAAATCCAGCGGGCGATAATAAGCGTATCCGATAAAACCGGCGTGGTGGAGTTCGCAAAAGGTCTTAAAGAGTTTGGCGTGGAGATTCTCTCGACCGGCGGCACTGCTAAGGCCCTAAGGGATGCAGGGATAGAGGTTGTTGAGGTATCCGACTATACGGGGTTTCCTGAGATGATGGAGGGTCGCGTAAAGACACTTCATCCGAAGATTGCCGGCGGAATCCTAGCTGATCGTCGGAAAGAAGAGCACATGAGACAAATCAAAGAGGCAGGCATCAACCCAATAGATCTCGTTTGCGTAAATCTTTATCCCTTCGCGCAAACTATCGCCAAACCCAACGTCACGCTGGATGAGGCAATTGAAAACATCGATATTGGGGGGCCGACAATGATTCGTGCGGCCGCCAAGAACTTTGAGGGGGTCGCGGTTGTTGTAGAATCGGGCTGGTATGCAAAGATATTAGATGAGATGCGTGCTAACGACGGTGCGCTTTCCCGCAACACTCGCTTTGCGCTTTGTAAAGATGCTTTTAAGCACACCGCGATGTATGATTCAACTATTGCACAGTGGCTCTTTAAGCAGGATGCTGAGACCGCTTTTCCGGAGCTAGTTACTTATACTTTTGAGAAAATCATGGATACCCGCTATGGCGAGAACCCGCACCAGAGGGCAGCTTACTACCGTCAAGCAGGGGCACCGGCTGATACTCTGGTTAACTTCAAGCAGATTCATGGCAAAGAGCTCTCGTACAACAATATTCTCGATATGAACTCAGCCTGGATGCTGGTCACCGAGTTTGATGAGCCAGCTTGCGCCATTATAAAACATAACAACCCGTGCGGTTGCGCTCTCGGGCGTGACCTCACTGAGGCGTATGTTAAAGCCTACGAGTGCGATACGGTATCGGCATTTGGCGGCATCGTTGCTCTAAACCAGATGGTGGATAAAGCTACCGCGGAAGAGATGGCCAAGATTTTTATCGAGGTTGTTATCGCACCAGGCTACGACCAAGAAGCACTCGATATTTTGACCAAAAAAGCTGATCTTCGCTTAATTGATACCGGCGGTATAACCAAGACCGATTACTTTGATTACGACCTGAGGCGTGTAAACGGCGGTGTCCTCATTCAGGATTTTGACAATATCGAAGAGCCGATAGCCAATTGGCGCGTTGTAAGTGAGGCTAAGCCAACCGAAGCTCAATGGAAAGACATGGCTTTTGCCTGGAAGGTCGCAAAACACGTTAAGTCAAATGCCATTATTTACGTCAAAGACCAGGCAACAGTAGGTGTTGGTGCGGGTCAGATGAGCCGTGTGGATTCTACCTGGCTTGGAGCGCACAAAGGCGGAGATAAGGTCAAGGGGGCGGTCGTAGCATCCGACGCCTTTTTCCCGTTTAGGGATGGCCTGGACGCAGCAGTTGAAGCCGGTGCGGCGGCAATCGTCGAGCCGGGTGGGTCGATCCGCGATGACGAGGTCATCGCCGCCGCCAATGAGCATGGTATCCCCCTGGTCTTTACCGGAAAACGCCATTTTAGGCACTAGTAAATACCGAATTTAAGAACCATCGACCGGTGAACTATTGTTAAATGTGCGCAGTACCAGAGCCCGCCTGGGTCCTTCAGCTTCGCTCAGGATAAATTCCGTAGAAGGGCTTGCTTATAGATATAACTACAGACAAAGCGAAGCAATCTTCGCAGTTGGGGTTAATCCGCGGATTGCTTTGTCGTTTCACTTTCCGCAATGATGGATTGGCCGGTTGTAAGCAGTCTTAGCAGGTCGTTTTTGCATTGACATCGTGGTTTAGCTGTAGTATCATATCAGATGCTGTAGCGGTAACGCCGTTGTTTCCGCTACAATATTTTTGTTTACGCCTGTAAATTGGCAACGTGGGCCGTTAGCTCAGCTGGCAGAGCACCGGACTTTTAATCCGGGTGTCGAAGGTTCGAATCCTTCACGGCTCACCATGCCCCCATCGTCTAGAGGCCTAGGACACAGCCCTTTCAAGGCTGCGGCGGGGATTCGAATTCCCCTGGGGGCACGAAGCAAAGCGGAGTGCGCCCAGGAGGAATTACTTTACGTTATTCCTCCTATAGGGGCACAAAATGGGAGTTTAGCTCAGCGGGAGAGCACCTGCCTTACAAGCAGGGGGTCAGTGGTTCAAATCCACTAACTCCCACCAAATATGCGCTTTTACACGCAGAAACGTTGAAAACCATATCGAAACTCTGTATAATTCTGTTAGTTTTTGGGGGCGTAGTGTAGCGGTTTAACATGCCGGCCTGTCACGCCGGTGATCGCGGGTTCGAATCCCGTCGCTCCCGCAGCGAAATAAGCCAGCTCAAAGCTGGCTTATTTTATTGCCAAGAATTGAAAATAAAAAGCCGAAAATCGATTGAGTTATCGAGGGCAAAGTTTAAGAGGTGAGGGCTGTTTAATTTCAGTTATATTATATAAACCTAACCTTTTAGGATAATTATCCTAGTTAAACGGCATTGGTGCGTGTAGGCGTTGTATAAAGATAGGGCTAATCTTCTTTTAGAGCTAGTTCCATGTAAAAGGCATAGGCTGTCGAGTCTTCCGCTAATCTAGCTTTAAATTTAGGCCGATTATGGTATTATAGTGCTCTAATCATATAGGTTGGGGTGATAGTAAATGGCTAAGCAGGGGCCGCTGGTTGGGATCATAATGGGAAGCGACAGCGACCTTCCGGTTATGGAAAAAGCCGCTAAAGTATTAGCAGATATGGGTATCTCTTACGAGATGGATATCTTATCTGCCCACCGTCTGCCGGATAAAACCGCCGAGTATGCAAGGACTGCCCGGCAGCGTGGCCTTGCTGTGATTATTGCCGGCGCAGGAATGGCTGCCCACCTGGCTGGAGTCATTGCTTCTCATACCACCTTGCCCGTAATAGGGGTGCCACTAAAGTCAGGCGCTTTGGAGGGCGTCGACGCGCTTTACTCAACGGTACAGATGCCACCAGGTATTCCGGTTGCGACAGTTGCCATCGATGGAGCAGTAAACGCGGCATACCTTGCCTGCGAGATCCTATCGGTCTTTAACCCTGAGATCGCTAAAAAACTTGAGGAGAAACGAGAAGAAACACGTCAGCTCCTTGCAGAAAAATCGAGAAAGCTGCGGGAAGAGGGCGGCGATCTCGACTAAAACCATTGCCTTTTGCGCAAACCTAAGTATTTTGCGCTTATAGTTCCGCTTAAAGCCTCTTTTACTACATCACTTATCGGTGGATAAAGAACCATGTTCTCAAGTGACGACTCGTCCACCCACTCAACGGAATTCGCGGTGGTGTGCTCGGCGTTTATCTTCGGCGTCCCATCTAAGATCTCGCCAACAAACACGCAGTGAAGCGTGTGCGCTACCTTGCCGGCGGACGGCGTCTCAACCAGGCAGATAAGCTTGCCAATGTTGATTGCTACGCCAAGCTCTTCGTCGAGTTCGCGCTTCAACGTATCGGTAAGCATCTCGCCGTCAGCAACACCGCCCCCGGGGATACCATAGACATCTGCCTTGCCGTAGCGGTATCTCATCAAGAGGACTTTACGATTTCTTATTAAGATAATAGACGGCCTTACTTTAATTTTTACCACCGCTTTATTGAAACCAAAATTGTAGTGCGTCCTTTAGAGCCTGCCCTGAGCGAAGTCAAAGGGGCTGCTAAATAGCAGGGCTAAAGCCCTGCGCTACATTATCATTATACTACGCACATGGGTAAACACCCTGCTTTTCAATCTTCAAACTGCATTTTTCAATCCGCCTTACGCGGGTACTTAATTATTATCGACTAATATCAGGAGTTGATTGATATGGCAAGGCCGAAAAGAAAGATACCAGAAACACCCGAGGATATAGAAAAAAGGATAAAAGAAGAGCGCGAGGCCGAGAAACTTGCGAAAGAAGAGCAGCAAGAGATAGTAAGGCGTGCTGTGGGCAAAAGCGGAAAAGAACCTAGGCCGGGGGAAACGGCCCAATAAAACTACTGCAAGTTACGGATTACGGGGTTGGTGGTAGACTGAGTGCCACTTTTAGCTCTAAATATGAATGCTTCTTTGGCTAATCTTTGCTGTGTATGCCATTGCCCAAATTGCAGACCTTTGTTTGCAAGTCTGCTTAGGTAGCGGCTAAGTTCCTTGTCCACAATTCCGGTCTTAGCATTGCTAAGGGGCGTTCCTGGAAGCGGAATAAACGTGTGGCTGTGGATTTTAGCCCCCATATCTGTGAGATTATCAATCATCTTAATCGAGGATTCCCGGTCGGCTTTTGTCTCGCCGGGCAGGCCAAAGATAAAGTCTACGCTTACATCAAGCCCGCAGGCAAGGATAAGCTCTACCGCACGGTAGACGTCTTCCACCGTGTGCTCTCGGTGTAACTTATCTAACATGCGCTGGCTTCCCGTTTGTGCTCCGACGACAAGCTGTTTAGTCGCCGTGTAGGTGGTGATGAGGTTTAGCGCATCCTTTGAGACAGCCTCTGGCCTTACCTCTGAGGGGAAAGAACCAAAGAAGAGATGTTTCTTACCTGTGATTTTAGAGGCCTCTACTAGAAGTTCCTCTATTGCAGCGAGGTTTACCGTTTTGCCATCATTAGAGCCGAAGGCAAGCGAGTTTGGCGAAATAAACCTAAAATCTCGTGTCCCGTTGGCTTTGCTCAAAGAGATGTATTTGAGTATTTCCCCGAGCTTACGGTGGCGCATCTTGCCGCCAAAGATGAATGACGTCTGGCAGAACCGGCATGCATGTGGGCAGCCCCGGCTTATCTCAATGGGCGAGAGCTTGTTATGTTTGGTTGAAAACGGTGCAAAGCGGTTCAAATCGATCGGGCGCCTCTTTCCGGTCCTCATAAACCTGCCGTCATGGTCGGTGTAGGCTATCCCTTTTATTTGCCGCCAATCTAAGCCGTCTGAGAGCGCGCAGATGAGCTCTGGGAAGGTCTCCTCGGCTTCGCCTATTACCGCGATATCGAAGCCAAGCTGAAGCGTCTCAGTAGGGTCTCCGGTGGCATGTGGACCTCCTGCAATATAAATGACTTGGTTGCTATCCAGGTTTGCTCTTAATTTGGCAAGCGTTTTATAAACCTCGACGATGTTGGTTGTCGCAAACGAGAAGCAAACTGCAAGCGTATCATATTTGGTGGCGGCTCTTTTGACCTCCTGGGCGAGCCTATCCACATCCTTGCCAGGCAGGAAATAAATCGGCATATCCTTGGTTTTTGGCATGCTTTCAAGCGCACCTGCCAAGGCAGCAAAGCTATACTTATTATAATTCTGCACAATAAATGCGATGGCTATGCTCATAAAACTCCATAAAACTTCAAGCTGATTATATAATAGCAGGATTTAGTCAAGATGAGAGACTCTTAAGGCTGTGCGCTTCTGGGGTGATGGTTTTGGGTTTGCAGATCAGTTTTCCCACGATTTCCCTCCCTTCGTCTATTGAAGTTGCTCTTTGAGCTGCTAAATTTGCATAAAATGGCCAAGTAGCTTAAGTAGGTGGAGTGGCCCCCATGAAAGGTAAGGGTACGGGTAAACAGTCTTTGAGGACTTAGTTAGAATCTTAAGAGCTATGCACTTAATTCGGTTAGCACAGGGTATAAATGCCAGGAACCAAGCCAGTGACCCACTAAGTCTTTATCCTGATTTAGGGACTGTTGCAATAGACAGTATGCAGATAGAGGCCGATATATTTGAAACCCGGGGAGACGTTTCGGGGATAACGCAACCAGGTGCGGAAAGGTCTGCGGTCATATTCTTTGATGCTCCTGAAGGCAAGACTATTGCGCTAGACCAAGTAAGCTAGGTAACGCTACGCCTCGGGGATGTCTTTAATGAAGAGACTTTTGGATCAAACGGTTTGATCTGACCGCACCATTGAAATAAGAGAAGGATTATATCAATTTTGAAGTTATGTTATAATGTAAGGACGCATGCGACCAGCTATTCCATTTATAATACCCGTGTGCTAAAATGGCATCTGTGTAATAAACATACCAGGATAGGGGTTCTAGCCTGGGAAAATGATGGCCAGGTAGCTCAGTAGGTAGAGCAGGGGACTGAAAATCCCCGTGTCGGCGGTTCGATTCCGTCCCTGGCCACATAAAAAGCCGGTTTCTTGACCGGCTTTTTTGCCGAGAATCGGAAATAGAAAAACTGATTACCGACTAAATCGCATCTACTTCTGCTCAATCCAAAATCTCACATGAGGCTGCCGCCAAGCATGCATTAGCTGGCTAAAAACTTTGAATCTGCATAGCCTTTCCCCGCTATTAGTTAACTGCAAATCGTATTTAAATTAACCAAATATGTTGTTAACCAAAGAGACTTAGTGGGTAGTAAATTGCAGAACCGTATAGCTTTTTGCATTTTAAGGTAAAGGGAGGTGAGAGGGTGAAAAAAGCTTTTGTTGTAGCCATTGCTGCTCTATTTGTATTCGCATTTGCAGGCACGGCACTTGCTGCTACCCCATCTGTCATTGGAGGCGATGGCGCATCTGTTTGGACCTACAAAGACCTGCAGGATTCTACTGCCAAAACTGAGGGTGGTTACAAAGCGTTTAATAATACCGAGTTTACAGGAGACTATGATAACCCGCACGGTGGTTACGACACCACGACCGATAAGTGCAATGTTTGCCATGCTGTCCACCGCACTGAAGGAGCATACTTCCTATTAAGGGCAGATACCCAAGACGATGCCTGCGATTACTGCCATATCGGGGGTTCCGCCCACTCATCGTACATTGTCTATGACCTTAACGCTGCCGGCAAGCAGGCCACCAATGGTCATACCATCGGTGCAGGCTCAACCATTCCAGACAGCTCAATCGATCAGTGGCTTGAGACCATAACGCTCGTTACTGTTGACGAGAATGGCAATCAACTAGCGGAGAGCGTTCAGGTTCGTGCTTATGACCCTGCCAAGAATGAGATGTACCGATTTGCAAAGCACCATGGCCATGTTGCTGCCAGTACCGGTGAAGCAGGTTATGACAGGGTTGGGCCCCTGGCACTTAGCTGTATAAACTGCCATCAACCACATAATGCCGAGAACTTGGTATGGAGACCAACCGACTTCAACAACCCAACGACCCGGGTTGAAGGTTACAAGCTACTGAGGCTCATGCCATCTGGTTCTGTTAAGCCGGGTGAAACTACGAATACAGCTGGTTACTGGGATGTAGACGACGTTATTAGCGTGCCCCAAGAGACCATGACGCCTGCGAATACCGGTCACGATGTGGAGAGTGGCTCAAGCGATCCAAGTGCCCCGAATACTATTTACACGGCTTTTGTGGGCAGCACCCAGCTTACACTGGAAACAGATAGACCACAAACAGTCAACCAGTACACGCTATCTCCATGGTGTGCTGATTGCCATAACTTAAACATCGGCTATTGGAAACCCCTTACCACTGAAGAGCTTGGCTACAAGAGCCATGCCGATAGAACCCATCCTGTTCCATTTACCGGTAACAACGATGGAAGTGGCCCAGGGCAATGTTACAGTTGTCACCGAAATGACATGCCTATTGGCCTTGCTTGTAATAGATGCCACTTTGGTCCAACTTCTTACAACGCCTATCATGATGACCCAGCCGTAAATTCCGACTTCCCGCACTCCGGTCAGGCGAACTCCATTAAGCTACTTGGAGTTTGGAAATCTGATATGGACGATGCTGGCAATATTGTTGATGACCTTACGACACCAGTTACCGAAGATGCAATCGATGGCGTCTGCTTGAGGTGCCACACCGGCATTGGAGTCAATCACTAACAGTTATTCCTTTTAGGGGAAGGATTGCCATGATGAACAAAGAGACCCGCATTCTGGCAGGTCTCTTTGTTGTATCTTAGGTTCAAATTTAGTGCTTGGTGGCTTCTTAGCTCCTGCCTAAAAATTCCTACTAAATAGCTCATTTATGCTCCTATATATTATAATACGGGTATGGGTATATTTAGGGGTGATAGTGCCAGAACAAAAGCTAACCCATTTGATTACAGCCTGCGCCCGCGATTGCTGCTGCTTCTTGCTGTGATGCTTATTCCTTTTGTGGTTTTCTCGCTTTACCAGGCTTATAGGAGCTACAACCAGCTTATGCAGGAGAAAATGGCAGGCAATGTCCGAAGCGCATTGGAGGTGGCAAACAATGTCGACGAGCTAGTTCTGGCAACCGAGGATCTGCTGGTAGCTATATCTAGAAGCCATGCTGCAAGAGAGCAGGACTTTAATGAGATGAAGCGGTGGTTTAGCGATATAGCCCAAAAATATCCCTATTACAAAAACATCATCTTTGTCGATATGGATGGCAATATCCGCGCTGCTGCTCACACCTACTCTAAACCCGACGGGCAAATCATCGCCAGCGTAAAGCAAACAGCGTACTATAAACGTGCCATCAGCGCAAGTGGCTTGGCCTTCGGCGATTTTATGTATGCTGTGCTAAGTAAACAGCCAGTCATTCACATAACCTATCCAGTTTTTGGGACAGATAACAAAAGAATTGGGTTTGTCGCAGTCGCATTCGACCTTTCGCATTTGCAGGATAGGATAGTTACAATAAAGACCGCAAAGGGCTCGGAAGTTTCGGTGTTCGATCAAAATGGAACTGTTATCGCACGCACTATTGAGCCCAACCGTTGGGTTGGGAAATGCTATGCAGGCTTTACACGCATAACTAATGCGCCTGGCACAATTACCGGACCTGGGCCCGACGGAATTATTCGGGTGATGAGCTTCCGCAAGACCAGGCTCACCCCGTGGACTGTCGCAGTGTGCTTTGAAGAGGTGATGGTTCGCACGCAGGCCTTAAAAGAGCTGCTAAAGCAGCTTGCACTTTTCCTACCACTGTTTCTTGTCGCCGTAATTGGCTGGCTTTGGATTGGCCGAGACGTCGATGGTCTCTATAAAGCGGCTCGCAGGTTAAGTCTTGTGGATCAAACTACATCGCTTGGCAGCTTCAGAAAATTCAACCAGGATTTGGTTAAGGATATAGCAAGGGCAAGGCGTAATATGCAGCTTATTTCGCTGCTTATGCTTGATATAGACGGATTTAGGCAGTTTAATGAGATCAACGGCTATCAGTTTGGGAACCGTGCGCTTGCTAAAATATCCGACATCATCAAAGGGATGCTTCGCGACACCGACTTTGCCTACCGCTATGGGGGAGATGAGATTGCCCTGATACTTACCGATACTGATGAGCTCGATGCGCTTGAGTTTGCTGAGAGAATTCAAGGTGAGCTAAAAAGGCATGACTTTAAAACCAAAGATGGAAAAGTTATTAACCTTAGCATATCAATTGGCATTGCAACATACCCAGCCGATGCAAGCGATGCTGAAGGACTTATTCAATGCGCTCGCGAGGCTTTATTCTTAGCAAAGGAAGAAGCAGGCGGGGGTGTCGTTGCGACCTACACGCAAACTAATCGACCGCGAAAGGTAAAAAAGGTTGGCTGAATTGGAGATAACTGTGCCGACCCAGGCGTGGGGTTGGAAGTTTAAACTTAAAATTTAAAGCTTCTGGATTCTTTTAGCAGGTACCTCATCGGTTTCAAAATCATCAAGGTAAACTGGCGGTTTTATTAGCTGCTCAAAACTAGCATGTGCTGGTACTGGTTTTGCGATATCAGTTGTTTTAGTGATAGGGGCGCCAACCAATCTTTTTGCCTCACTTAGGAGCTCAGCCTGGTACATGCGTTTCTTTTCGGCCAGTCTTAGAAGATCGGCCTTTACGGCAGCAACCTCTTTATCGCGCTCAAACGGATCTCGTTCTAACTCTTTTAACTTCTTAGCCTTCTTAGCCTGCTCGATGCCAACTTTTTCGATTTGCCGCTCTCTTCTTTCAATTTCGGCGAACTCTTCGGCAAGTATGTCCTCCCAGTCTTCGATGCAGATGCTCAGGCTGTTGTATATCTCGACGACCTGGTTGCGCACATTTTGCATGAACTCGTGCGCAAGGGCTCTATCCAGGTGGGGACTTGTTCCGCCAGTAAGTATCGCCCCGGCCTTTAGATCGATATTATCCAGCGTGCGGCTTGTCACCCGAAGTATCTCAAATGTTTTTCTTATCGTTTTCTTGGCGATTTCCTTTTGCTCCCTGGCAAGTTTTCTTCTCATAACACTGCGGGTAAATGCCCAGCTAATAAGGGCTACAAGAATAATTGATGTCGGTAGGTATATAAACGGACTGGTTACTAGGTTGGTTAATCCAGGGGAAATATCTGTTTGCAAGCCAATAAATAGGCCTGCACCCAAAATTATTGCTATAACCAATACTAAGGTGAGCCAAAAATCAACCCTGCTGGACTTTTTATCCATTGGCTGCTCCTGCCTGTGTTATATGGTTGCTTTGGCACTTGCTCCAGAATTTAGTGCTACTTACTTAAGGATATTATAAAACAACTTGACGGATATTTGTAAAATATTTAGAGATAATTTTTCGGTCGAATATCTGTGGGGTCTCTGGCCGGATCCAAGGCGGATTCTGCTATCATTAGCCTTTTGACCTTAATCAACGACCCTGACCGGAATAACCACTGGGCTTGCTTCGACGTTGCCACCGTTATCTGTGGCCTGTGCTCTTATCTCGTAGTTGCCGCGCTTCTTCTGAGCAAAAACCCAGTGGTAAGACCAAGTTGCTTCTTTACTGCCTTTGCCCTTGGTTATATCTGCTTTGACCCAGGTCTCCTCACTCTGCCATTCTCCACCGTTCCAGTAGGTGTTGTTAGATTTGTCGACGATTGAAACCTCCACGCTTACTACTCCTGCGTTATCGTTTGAGAAACCATAGATCGTGCATGATGATCCTGAAATATCGCTGGCACCGGTTGGGGTAAGGATTGCTGTTGTCGGGGCGACAAGGTCGTTGGCCGCAATAATGGTGACCATTGTGAGATTAGTTACCGGAGCCATTATCTGATTATTAACTAGATCGATACGTGCGTTGCCAATGGGCTTCCACTTTTTCTCCTGCTCGTTATAAAATACGAGGCGCAGGGTGGTTGGGTCTGGCATCTCATCCCGGCGATATTTCATGGTAAGCATTACGGGAACGCTAAAAGTCAAATCTTTTGGGATAAACTTATAAACCGGACTATATCTTATCAGCCCGTTTGTGCTCGGTACCTCTTGGTCCTCTCTTAGCTCATCGATAGTTATCTCGGTGTCTTGGGATAGCGCTCCCTCAGGTATCTCTATAGAGACTGAAAGGTTGCCACCACCGAGCGTTCCTCCTGATTTGCCAACCGAACCTTTAAATGTCGCCTTATATGAGCCAGATGTCGTAAATTCCCACGAATAGCTGGCAGCCAAGGAGTTTCCAGCTATGTCTTTGATTCCTTTAGTTAGATAGACTCTATAGTTAGTTCCTTCATCTAGCCTCTCTCTTGGAACGAGCTTTGCGGTCTTTGATTTTGCATCATAAGATAGGTCTGCCGCAATCCATCTTGAACTCTGCATGATATAGAAAGTTGACCCCTGTTTTGTGCCGTCATTTTTAAAGCTAGAGGAATCCATTGCCTCATAAAAAACAACGCCTATGCTTGAGCCCGGTAGCACTTTTGTCGCGTTAGGAGAGGGAAAAATGTGCTTAGTAACCGGCGGTTTTGTATCAAGCGTGATACTATCCGAAGCGCGATAGGTGTTTTGGGTATCGTCTTTAAACTGGGCGCTCACTATTTTTTCTCCGTCACCCCCAGGCAGGGTGACGGTCTTAACCGGTGCAAAGGGCTCCCAATTGGTCCAGGTTTTACCATCATCAGGACTAAAACGCATCTGGGTTGCACCGGTTATGTCGATATTGACATTTACCTCTTTTTTATTGGTATAAGCTGCAGCATTTTCGATGTAAATATTGCCGATCGGGCAAACATTATCGACTGCAATCGCATCCTGGGCGCCCATTACCTCACGGTTCCCAGTAACATCGGTTGCACGAGCAAAGATTTGAAATCCCTGGCCATCACTTGTTGGAAGCGACCAGGGATAACTCCAGGTGGCAGACGGGCTTCCTGCACCAGAAATTATAGATGCCGGATTCCATACTTCATCTTTAACCCAGCTGCTACCGTTCCACCAGGTGTTATCATAAGTTCTTAAAATGGCCACCTCGACCGAGCCAACTCCGAGGTCATCTTGAGCGATGCCGCTGATGGAGCAGGAGTCGCCAGAAATATTGCCTATCCCGGTTGGGTTGAGGATCACAGTGTGCGGTTTACTATCAAGAGTAAGAACATCAAAGCTTACATTATCGAACCAGACTAGAGTCTGCGCGTCGGGCATGTTGCCGTTTTCAGCAGCCGCACCGGTACGTATCGCGTAGATTCCCGTTTGGTCTATATATTGAGTTATATCAAGCGATTGAACTGTCCAGACATTGTCGTTGGATACCCATTCGTCAGTCCAGATGTTGACCGCTGTGCCATCTGGCTTAATAAGGTTAACATAGGCTTTTTGTTTAAGTGGTGTGATGCCGAACCAGTTTTTCTTAAACGCAAACTCGACTTTAGCTCTGCTTCCTGCCGTAACTAGAAGGGCAGTGCGCTTAGTCAAATAAGCTTCACCCTTGCCTCTTCTTCCTGCAGTGGAAAAGCGCAGGCTACCACTATCGCTGTAGCCAGAAATATCCCGACCTACACTTATTCCTTGATAGGCCTTTGTCAGCTTCCACCCAGAGAGATTCTTTTCAAAGTTACCATTTAGCATGATTTGATCGGCAAGTGCAGTAGAAGGTAAAAGAAGTAATGCCAGGATAAAAGTTGCAGGTAGGATAATAAGTTTTAGTTTTACTGCAATTGAAAATATACTGGTTATTCTGTTGGCCGGCAAAGCGGTTCTAACCTGCACCGGATCAGCTCCGTCTCTGCGGTGTTTGGATCTGCCCACCGATCTTTGTCTCAAGCATTCTTAGGGTTTGATTATCAGGGTCTATAGCAAGACCGGTTGCGATAATCTCCTTAGCCTGTGCAAAGTCGTTTTGTCCTATATAGATACCCGCCATTTCAGCTAGTACATTGGCTCTAGTTTTATCGGCAGGCGGAAGCAGTTTAAGCACATTCTTCCACTCATTGACCGCATCGGCATATAGTTTGGCCTTTGTATAAGCGCGTGCGAGCTCTATGTGGAAAAGAACCACATTCGGTGCCGCCTGTGTAGCCCGGATAAGGTAAGTGATGCCCTCTTTTTCTCTGTTTGTGTGCTCAAGCAATACACCTGTTTTGTAAAGAGTTTCCGCGTCATCCGGCTTGATTTTTAAGATTGCCTGATACTGGTCGTAAGCTTTTTTATTGTCTCCGGTCAGAAGATACACAGAGGCTAACATCTCGCGCAGCTTTAAGTTGTTCCCATCGGCCTCAACAAGCTTCTCCAAACCGGGCACAATATCTTTATATTTGCCCTTGTTGTATGCGGCGACTATTTCTGATTCGCTTGTTAAATTCCTTTTAGCCTTATGACTTGTATGGCTGTTTGTAGAACCCTTGGGCAAAAAATATGTGGCGAGGGCGATTACTAAAATAGCAAGGATAGCAGAGGCTGCAATTATGAGGACTCTTTTTGTCTTATCACCTATCCTGGGGAGTTTTTGCAAAAACTTCTCCAGAGAATTGTTGGAGAACCTATCTAGGAAGTCATCTGAAGGGTTGTCTAAAAAATTATCTTCTTGATCGGTTGTACGCCTGGCCAACGCGATACCCCCAAACATGGCTTAATTTGCTTCATAGCGTACATATTATATCAGATGCAAGAAACTAGAAGCCAGAGGCAGGATACGAGCCAACCCCCGGTAACCTGGATATAGCCTGATAAAATCTGCAGTCTAGCTTTATGTAACTCATTGAATTATACTATTAAATTGTCTAGAACCGTTACCTGTTTGCGCTTAAAAATAGGCCGATTTTTGGGCCCGCATACAGAATTCGGCGGCTGGAACAAACCACATAAACAGTTACTCCGACTCCTGATACCCGGCTTCTGGATTCTTAATGGATTCTTAATTATAAAATTGGTGGTATTTTATAAAGTGACATTGCCTAAATCCTTGATGGCATTGCTGACAAAGATAAACGATACACACTTGGTTATCGCTGCCCTTTGTTTATCCCTTGTTTTAACCGTAATCCTGCTGCTTGTTTCACGGGATTTACTAAGGAAGTTAGGCATAACCAAGATATATAGATTGCCTGTTCCGATTTTTGCGCTGCTTGTTTTTTTAGTGCTGCTATTCTTTTCATCGGTATCGTCGCACCCGGTGTTCTGTCAAGCATGCCATCCTATGAGGGTTGCTGCAAAAGAACTTAGCGCCTCAAGCCACAGCAGCGTTAAATGCACAGCTTGCCACAAGAAGTCGTACCTTACGGCCATGCCTATCCAGAAACTAGAGCAGGCCGGTATGATCTTTAGTTACTTAACCGGTAACTACAAGAAGCCTATTACGGCAAACGTTGATAATGATGCGTGCCTTACCTGCCACAAAGATTTAAGGCGCGGGATTGTCACTAGATTTAAAGTCATGATGAGCCATCGCGAGGTAATTGACGCAGATATCCGCTGTACCGAGTGCCATGAACTGGTGGCACATCAAAACAAAACGGGCAAGAAGAGCATCTCTTTAATGGAAAAATGCAGCGGTTGCCACAACGACAGGGAGGCCTCGTCAAGGTGTCAGACCTGCCATTTAGGAAAAGTATGGCTTGGCATGGAGCCCTATCGGACTTGGGGCATCGCCCACGGCGATAATTGGCAAAAAATTCACGGCTCCAGAAGTCTCTATTTATGCAAGAGTTGCCACCTTGAAAAGGATTGCCAGCGGTGCCACTCAACAGTTCCGCATCCTGAGGGTTGGGCATATATCCACGGTGAGGATGCAAAGGAAAATCCGGGTGACTGCCGTGTCTGCCATAAACAAGAGAAATTTTGTATGCAGTGCCATCGCATAAAAATGCCCCACCCGCAGACATTTATTGTCGTACATAAATGGGAAGTGGAAGTTTCCGGCAAGAATGTATGCCTGTCATGTCACTTTGAAAAGGATTGCCAGCGCTGCCATGACCAGCATGTGCACAAGAACGAGGTTATAGGGAAGAAAAAGTGAGGCAACCAAGCTTTAGCGAACTCCTACAGCATATAATAGCTGTAATAAGACAACCTGAGCTGCATATGAGAGAGGTTCCTATTCTTGTTGGCTTAGGTATCTTGCTGATATTTATTATCCTTGTTCTCGTAGCGATAATATTTGTTCGCCCGGTTAAGCAGACTCCTAAACCGGTTGAAGTGAAAGAGCTAAGGTTACAGATCAGGAAAAGATTAATTGCTATTTTGGTACTGGGTACAGCGGTAATTTTCTTGCTGGGCGTTTTCTCGGCTTACTCGGCAAAGACGGATTTCTGCACGAGCTGTCATGAAATGAAGGCTGCCTACGAAAAATCTACTTCTACGGTTCATAAAAAGGTAAGGTGTGTATCATGTCACCAGCAGCCAGGCATAGTCGCCGCTTTCACCGGTAAACTAGAGCTTGTCGACATGCTTGCTTCTAAGGCAGGTCTTTGGGGGAATGTGGTCTCGGCGCAAGTATCAAACGAGGCATGCTTAACCTGCCACTCGGATGTTTTAAAATCGGTTGTTGTTAGCAGAACGATAAGGATGAAGCATAAGGAGCCGCTTGATGCTGGCTACAGATGTATCGACTGCCACTTTTCCAAGGGGCTTTTTCATGTAGAGAAAAGACAGCTCGATGACTTTGGAATGAGCCGCTGTGTCGACTGCCACAATGAGAAGAAGGCTTCGGCTAATTGTAGCACATGTCATACCGATAGAGGGGGAGCTAAGCAAAGTCTTAACCGTGACGAATATCCGATGGTCAGCTTACCGGATAAGATATCGTGTAAGAATTGCCACCTGGCAAGTAGCTGCCTGGAGTGCCATACACTCCAGCTGCCTCACTCTGAGGATTGGACCAAAAAATCCCACGCACTTGAAGCTTTTACCGAAAAAAAGCTCTGCTTTGAGTGCCATGACGAGGCGATATGCGGAAAATGCCACCAGGACTCGCCTCATGGCGATGATTGGGTAAAGGGACACAAAGAAGCGGTAAAGGCATCGCCGGCATGGTGCTCCGGCTGCCACAAGCCAGATTTTTGCCTCATTTGCCATACGGATACGGCAGGATATGGGCTACAAAGAGAGCTACCAGCTCCAAAAACTTCTCCAAAAGAGAACGCCGGTATGCCTTAATAAAGTAATGCCTCGTTTTAGAGGCATTACTTTATGACTAATTATTTTACTGATTCATAAATCCCCTTGCTGCGTTACGGCAGTTCTTACGTTACGGCAATGCCGCTGTGTTGTGGCAGTTTATGCATGCTGCATCCAGATAGTTTTTATCCGTACCGCTTTGGCTTGCTCCTGATACCAGCATGCTCGGTGCCGCACCGCTGTGCGGGAAACTGCCGCCTTCTGCGGGATGGCATTGCCTGCAATTAGGCCCTTTGTTTATTTCATCTTTAGGGTTCACGTCCAGCGCAAACCCACTTCCGTCGAGCGACGTTGAAGTTTCGGACGAGTCGTGGCTGTAAGCTGTTATGGCTGTTGTGCCCGTCCAGGCCTGCTTGCTAGTTTTGTGAGAGCCCAAGTTTGCATTGTGGCAGGCTGAGCACCACGCGGCAAGCTTTTGCGGTGTCTGACGCGTTGATGTATCGATCAGGCTTGGATTATAGAAAAGGTAGTTCTTACCTGGATTTGGATCGGCTTTTAAGAGCTTAGATGTTCCGACATCCGCAAGTATTACAACGCTATTATTATGCACTGAATGGCAGCTGTCACAACCCCAATTACTCTGTGATATGGAAAATGCGGTAGGGGTAGTATCATCCGGAGCTACGAGCGGCTCGGGTGCACCTGCGTTGATGCCGTGCCCATTCGCATTCATGCTCACTTTTTTAGTGGCGAGTCCTGTGCTGGGGTTATGGCAGAAATCACACGCTTCGCTTGCGGTATTAGATCTGGTCAACACATATGAACCAGTTGCCAGGTGAACTGCATGGCACTCTTTACATTTATTTGTTGTAGTAGTGTAACCCCCATGTGGGCCTTGCGGGTAACCGTTTGCCACTGTGTATTGAAGCGGATCGTTATAACCGGCGGCAAAGACTGCGGCCGGTGCCAGCAATAGAATAACTAGAGCTAAAAGAGAAAAAATCAATCCTTTTTTCGTAAAGCCCATACCAACCTTCTTTTCCTAGCTTCTGGACGATGCTGTTTGTGAAAATTAAGCGTTAGTTTTGTAAAAAATTAGCTTTGCCAGTTATTTACATTATACTAACAAGCTTATTTGCAGGTCAAGCATTGGATAGCGGATTATGGTTGCGCTATGCATTACTGCTGTGAGGATGAACTTTAATCTACTTCAACAGGATGACTTCCTGCATATACCTTTATGAGCCTGTCAAATGTATTAGCTTGTACAAAAAACCCTTGATGAATCCTTAAAACGCTCCTGTTAGTAAATTTTATCATAATAAAAGGTAACCAATCAAGCACTGCAACGAGCTAATAAACGAACAACTATCTGGGAAATGTGCAATTTCTATGGGTATTAGCAAACAATCATTGGCCTTTTAATGCGGTTTTAGCTTCACAGTATCCAGAATCCGGTACATAATTTCCCGGTTGGTATCAGTCTTTTCGGTGGTGGAGGTGATGGTTATCCAATATACGTAACTACTGGTCGATGTAACATATTGGGTCTTATTGAAGACGCTGTTTTTCACCTTGTATTCCATGCTTATTTCAAGGCCGTTCTTGCCATCGATCTTATACGGCCTAGTGGATACAATTTTTGTTCCGGGGTATAAGGTTTCGTAGCTGCTGCGTATCTCCTTTTCGACCGCCTTGTAATCCAGAGGGGCTTTAAAATTGTTTTCTTTAACGACGTAGACCAGGAAAGTTTTCCTGAGCCCATCGGTAAAAACTTTCAAAACCTTGCTATCTCCAGCTTTATACCCGGCCTCTTCTGGTTTTACCTGCATCCAGCTTCTGGGATGGCTGAAAGAAATATAGCTATCTGAGTATTTCTTTGGAAGCTGAACCTGGCTGGCTGTCGGATAATAGATATAGTAGGCTGTCAGAGCCACGGCCAAAGCGACGCCGGCAACCAGGAAAAAGGGAAAGTACTTTTTGATTATTGGGTTTTTAATGCGGGCAATTTTCTCGCCCCAGTAGCTTTTCGGGCTACAAAAGGCGACTGACAAATAAATTTCCCCCTAACTGAGCCTGCTTAGGATATGAAATGTTTGTGTTAAGTAGGCGACGCCCCAAAAATTAATGATAATACTTATAGTAGCTATTATAGCAAACCAGGAGGCACGGCGTCCCTTCCATCCATAAGAAAACCTGGTATGCAGGTAGATCCCATAAATAAGCCAGCTAATGAGCGACCAGGTTTCTATTGGGTCCCAGTTCCAATAGCTTCCCCATAGATGATTGGCCCAGATAGAGCCGGTAATTATCATTATAGTTGACGTTATATAGCCAAAAATGATAAAGCGAAAACTCAAGTCGTCCAGAACCTCGGGTGCTGGAAGCTTGTTTAATCCGGAAGTGCCCGCACCGTATCCCGCACGAAGCCCTCTTTCTTTAAAAAGGTAGAGAACTGCCAGACCAAAAGCTACAAGCATCGATACTACGGTAAGTTGCGAAAAAGTTGCATGTGCATACAACCAGATGCTTCTAAGCTGTGGAGTCAGCGGGCCGATCTTGGGGCCAGACATGACGCCGGCGCCAAGAATTATAAGGGCGATTGGGGCAATTGCGACACCGAACGGACGCAGGTTTTTAATCTTAAACTGCAGCCATACGTAAATCAATATCATTAGCCAGGGGGTGGTTAGCGAACCCTCATACTTACTGGTTAACGGAAGATGCCCGACCGCTAACGTTCGCGAAATAATTGCGATAGTGAGGGCTGCTGCGGCCGCTACGGTTAGCCAGTAGGCCACCCCGATCGGGCGAGTCCTCCTAAAGGATATGCCGCCTGCAAATAAGCTCGATGCTATGGCAAGTAAAATAACTGTTATCCAGAAAAACACTGTTTCAATTCCAGTCATAACCAAGCTCCCTAAAAAGCTTCGGTGTTGGCTGCTTTCTACGGCCTGCGGCAACTATAATCCATCGTCTCATAGTTTTCAAGACGGACATCGGGAATTTCGCTGGTCAGGATTGTAGCTAAAGCCTCAGGGGGCATCTCGCCAAGGCCTTTCATCTGCTCTTTAAGATAAGAGTGCTCTGTAAGAAGCCTGGTAACTTTGACCATATAGTTGCGTTTGAAAGGCGATAGCAAATCCAATTGCTTTAGCTTATCTATATAGAACTCACGAAAGGCTTGCATTAGTGCAGCCGAGAACTCATCAAGATTCATTGCCAAAGGCTTGACGACCGGCTCAACGAGGTTATACTTGCGATAATCCTGTGTCACAATATGCTCTTTTACTTCTGGGTAGAGGTTAGAGTAAGGCCAGGGGGCAATCGCCAGAAAAAAGGCAAGGTCGGGATTATAGTGTTTGGCAAGACTAACGGTATTGGCAATGGAATTCGAAGTTTCCTCCGGCATTCCCAGGACAAAGGCAGTTTCAGATATTATATCGGCTTTGTTGATAAGCTCAATTGCCCGGCGGGATTGCTCGGCTTTTATATTTTTATTCCATCGGTCAAGGGTTTCCTGGGAGCCTGATTCCACACCGACGTATATATGACTGATTCCAGCACGTCTGTATTTGTCCATTATTGCCTCGTCGCGAAGGATGTCATCGGCGCGTGTCTCCATCAGAATGTCAACTCCGACATTTCGCTCTATTATAAGGTTAAGGATGCGCTCCCACCTTGCGCGGTTTAGCGTCGGCACCTCGTCGGTTATCATCGCAACATCAACCCCAAAGCTATCGCGCAAGAACTCAAGCTCGGCAACAACACTTTGCGGGCTTCGGGCGCGCCACTTGCGTGCCCAGAAAAGCTGCTGCGAGCAAAACGTGCAGGCTTGAGTACATCCCCTGGATGTTTGCATAACGGCAAGAGTGGAGTTATCTTTTGTACGGAAAGTGTAAAGTGGCCAGTCCAGCAAATCCCACGCTCCTGAAAGCGAGTCAAGGTCGCGGATAAACGGGCGCGGGGGTGTTGCCACCGGCCGGCCGTTTTCCACATAAGCGATGCCGGCCACTTTAGTAGGATTGCCTTTTGCAAAGGCAGCGGCAAGAAGCTCGGGCAGCGTCTCCTCACCCTCGCCGCGCACAATAAAATCAACCGCATCTGCATCATTGGTTAGTATCTCATCCCAGCAAAAGGTCGGGTGAACACCGCCCAGAATAGTTATAATTCTGGAGTCGATATTTTTAGCAAGCTTTAATACCTGGATGGCGTCGATCACGGTTGCTGTATATGCGGTTGAACATACCGCAGCAGGCTTCTCGGCCTCAATACGCTCCCTGATAGCATTGTAATCGTCAAAGCGACTCATTGCATCGTGGATGGAAGGTTCATAGCCTGCCTTTCTTAGAGCACCGGCTATATAAACAAAGGGTAGCGGAAGCCAGACCCCGGCGGATTCCAGCACACCGCAATGGTAAGGCGGGGTTACCAGTAGGACCTTTTTAGAGGATTGGTTGAGCTTAAACTCCAGCAAAATCACCCCGCAATTTTTCGTGCTTATATGATTATATGCGGGCAGCAAAAGGTAATCAAATGCCTGGATTCTATAAAGAGGTGCGGCTTATGTTTTGTTGCGGGCTATTTAAGGGTAACTGTTTTCATGATAGATTCGGGCATCCCGGAGCTGTCTTCGTGTCCCTCGGGGGCGGTTGAAAATGTAAGCCAGTAAATTCGGGATTTGCCGATGTGGGCATATTGTACTTTTTTTATACCGGTTTTTTCACCAAATGTGTAACTCATGTTAACTTTTAGCCATTTTTTGCCTTTGACCTTTACAACATCAGTTCCGGTGACTTTGGTCCCAGGATAAAGCTCCCCGTATTGTTGTTTTATCTCATTGCTGAGAACTTTATAATCAGCTTCCAGTCCCGTATTGTTGGGGCTTACAACTACCACGATCTCTGTTTCTTTTCTGTCCGGGTCGGTAAGCGTTACAAATTCCAGGTTGCCGCCGGTTTGGTAACCGGATTTTTTAGGAGAGACGGGCTCGAAGTTTTCAGGGTATGAAAAAGAGATATAGCGCCCGTTAAATTTCTTGTTTAAGGGGGTCTCCGACCTGGTGACATTTAGTTTATCGATGAGCCACTTCTTATTTCTTACAAGCTCATAGCGCACCTCATAATATATCTTTAGCGGACTTTGGCCCGAATCTTGGTCGTCTTCATATCTGTAGAGCCACCACTCGCGTGTTTTGACATAGCCCTTATCCTTTTTTGACTTGCTCTCTACAAATTCTAGTCGCTCAAGCTTTGCCCGAATTGGCTTTCCTTGCTGTTCCTGATACTCGATATAGCTCTCTATGCGGTGATATTCGGTTGGCGAGACGATGCTGGATAGGTTCTTAAGGTCTTTAGATTCAAAGGCAACGGGGATAAGACGGTTGTATGTTTGGACTGCATTTTCGAGTGCTCTCTCGTGTTTATTGCCACAGCCTGTAAGTGTAAATACAAAACCAACCACAAGGGCAAATAGCAAGATAACCATGATGGGTAGATTTCTATAACGCATGGCTACCTCCCGAACTCGGTGTGAATTGTGCCTGGCAGATAGGGAATTCCGAAATATGCAACAGCTACAAAGATTATTGCGGCAAGTGAAAACATAGCAGCCCTCTGCCCGTGCCAGCCGAGGGTTCTTCTTAAGTGCAGGTACACGCCGTAGACAATCCAGGTGAAAAGCGACCAGGTTTCAACAGGGTCCCATCCCCAGTAGCGACCCCATGATTTGTTGGCCCAAAATGAGCCGGCGATGATCATTACCGCAAGCATAAAAAAACCGAAGATGGTAAAGCGGTAAATCAGGTCGTCCATTACGCCGAGCGGCGGTAATCGGTCGAAGAATCCTGCCGCTGAGCCAGCCGCTTCAAGCCTTCTCTTTACCAGGTAAAATGCTGCAAGCGCACTTGCGATGATAAACGAGCCAAATGAAAGTTTTGCAAAGGTAACGTGGACGACCAGCCATAGGCTATCAAACGTCGGCGGGAAGTAGCCCCTCGAATCCGGAAACGTGACTGCCGCGCCCATTACCAGGAGAGCTACCGGCGCAACAATGAGGCCAGCTGCTCGGATTCTTGGGTAGACCAGCTGGGATATCAAAAAAAAGGCGACGATTATCCAGGCGTCAGATACCCAGACCTCATATTTGAGTAGGTATGGCCCATGGCCAAGCCTTATCCAGCGAAGGATAAGCGATGCAGAATGGGGGATAAGCCCTAATGCGGTTATAAGCGTTGCCGGGAGCACAAGTCTTCCGCGCTTAAAAGCGATGGCGATGCCGTATAGCGAGGTGGCGCAGACATATGCAGCCACTGCGAACCAGAATAGAATTGCTTCTGCGTTTATCACTCTTTAACGACCCCTAATGCCGATTTTAGGTCAGCAGCAAAAGACACAAGCTCTTCCCTAAAACTGGCCTTGTACTTGTTGGAATTGCCGGCAACATGTATCGTTGGTTTATCACCAGTCTGTATGATAATTGAGATTCTTTTCTCGTTCAAGAGAGATAGTAACCCCAGAGAGATAAGGCCGAGCCAGAAACCGGCAAAGATGATTGGCCGGCCTTTATCTATCACGATGTTATAGCTTGACCAGTATTTAGCATCCTCGAATGTTAGTCGGTACCCTTCAAATTCGGCGGTTTGTCCAAGTAAGAGCCGGCCATGGTAGAGGGTTCTTTTGTCTTTGAGGATTTTAAGGTCGAGCGCCGGGTTTCTTATCTTCCAAGCAGCCCCGCTGCCTTCTTTTCTCCAGGCAGGGTTAGGCAGGAGTCTGCCTTCAAATGAAACCCCAGCGTCCGAAATATCGTGCTTTGCAACAAGCGGTTTTCCGATCTCTTTAGGTTTATCAAAAAGGAAAAATGATGAAGAAATTGGTTCACCTTTGGTATTCGATAATGAAAGGAGAGCGGATATGCCGTTTATCTGCCCTTGGTATATTAATACACCTTGATAGGAACCCGGTTTGCTAACCCATATGTCGGTGTCAGTTCTCTCCCAGCCGTTGCTGAAAGCAATGGTGCTGTAGAAGTTTTTTGGCTCACCGGTTGATAGGTATACCGGTGTAAACCTGACAAGTTTGATTTCAAAACTCCGGTGTGCATTATTAAAAAGAGGCCCCTTCTCAAATATTTTGATATAGTTTGCACTGTCCTCAATTGCTATCTGGCTTTCGGTAAGCTCAAGAATGCCTGAGAAGCGGGTCAAACCGGTTATTGCGCCGCCAAGGAATATCAGGATCAGGGCAAAATGGAAAAGCGGACTAAACCACTCGGCAAAGCGGCCCCGAATTGCAATAAGAGCTGTGCCGGCAGTTGACTCTAACCGTTTTACTCTAAAAAGACGCTTCTTAAGAAGTGCGGTGATTTTATCTTCTGCAGCCTGTGGCTCTGCGTCAATTAGGTCGATCTTAAAATACGTTTTTGAAGCCTTAAGGCTGTCAAGCCCAATACTGCACTCCTTTTTGCGTGCAGAAAGTAAATTGTACGTCCGTTGAAGTGTGCAGGCGGTAGTGTTTATAAAAAGTGCTGAGCACAGAAAGATAAACAGCCATGAGGTATAGATGTTTGTCAGGCCTATTTTTTCAAATAGTAGAGCCCAGAAGGGATGCGATGCCTTCCAGCTTAAGTAGACGCTTAAGTTACCGCCATAGTGCTGTGGGATAAAGCGCGAGATAATAACAAGCACTCCGAGAAAGCCGAGGAGCCATACGGCAAGCTTTCTTGATAGGGTAAGTCTCCAGGTACTGTTGAGGAATTGAGCCAACGGTGTTCATCCCCGCTTTCTTCCGCTTTAAGTCTAACAGTGCGGGATTAGCAAGTCAAAGAGACCGGTGTTTGCCAATTAATTTGAAAGTATGTTGTCATGGACCCATTCGCCACACCCGTAATCACCGCTAGGGGAACCTGAGTTTGTTCCGCAATTGTTCTCTGAGTATAAATGGTTGCTTGGGTGGATAAATCGGTTTATTTGGGGTCTGGATGCGGCACCCCATTGGCCGTTCCAGTAAGGTTGGCCTGGCGCACCTGCTTGGTATCCCGCAGTAGCGATAAGGTGCTCCTTGTTCATGCCATGAGGTATACGGCTATGGCAAGTCGTGCACGTTACAATGTGGGTCGAACCGTCAATTGTATATGAGGTTCCATATTTATGCTCATACATTACATGCAGATTCATGTATCCGTCCGTATAGCCGGTGCTGTTGGCAGAGCCGTTGCCAGCATACGTATTCCATGCGTGGCATAAGAAGCAGAGCGCAAAGCTTCCGTTCGCACCTTGGCCTGAAATATCGAGGTTGGATAAGGTATTTTCATCTGGGTTGTATTTTGCCTTTAGCAACCATTTGTTAGTTGAGCCATGTGGCCCACGGGTTATCATCGATGATGCGGTATGGCAATCTGTGCAGGTCATGCGGCTTGAGGTGGTCCAGCCGTTATTGAAGCTGCTGTTTGGTACCGTCGACAGTATCTTGCTTGCCCCAGTTACGCCGTGAAGGCTGGCGTTCCCTGGGTTAAACTCCTTGGGTATGTTTGTCTGTGTTCCGCCGCTTGGCAGACTGGGTACAGTAGTTCCGTAAGCATAGTTGGAGTGGCACTTAAAACAAAGCTGCCATTCTTCGCTTGTTGATGTGAGCACTACCCTAGAGTACGCGGTGGAAGTTGAAGGGTTTGTAAAGTTACTCACGCCTGAGTAGTTAACTGATACACCCCATACGCCAATTAGTGCCGCCCCGATTGTACTTGAGCGCACGCTATGCACGCCGGCCTGCGCGGCATGCGGATTATGGCAGTCTGTGCACTCAACATGGCGGTTGGTGCCCATGTTCCAGTTGTAAGTAGTTGAAGACGCCTCGTCTGCAAAATGTTTTCCGGCTGCGGATGCGATGGGATGTTTTGAGACGATGCTACTTGTCGTAAACTGCTCGTATACATTCTTGGCATTCGCGCTCATGTTCTTGCCGTAAATATCATCTCCAGATTCTGTGCCGCCGCTATGGCATACATAGCAGAAGTTTTCCTCAAGCGAGTTATAAGTCGATTCGACCGCTGATGCAGTCGGGCTGCCTGTTCCGCCGCTTGCAGTACCGTTGTTGGTTAAGATATACCTGTAGGTAGAGTCATGGGTCGTAAACTTTAATGTGCTTGTTTGAAAATCTTTAGTCATCGAATCGTTGTGGCACTTAACGCAATTTCCGGTATAAGTCGAGCTATCCTTTGGGTAACTCGATGTTACACCTGTTGTGTAATTATGGGTTGAGCTATTGTAACCGGCTTTGTTGAGAACCGGGGTCGAAGTGCTGTTGTCGTCCTTCTGGTTTGTTCTATCCTTCTCAAAAGAAGCCTGGCTGTGGCAGGACATACATATTCCGCCGTAGGTTTGCGAATTATCAAAGTCCGTTGCAAGGTAGGTGCTTAAATCCGTTTTGACGGGGGGCGTTTGAATCGCAGCGCGTAAATTTCGCGACCTGCCGGTTGTGTTATTTGCATTAATATCGCTTCTAAAATAGTCATGGTCTACATGACACATAAGGCATGTACGCTTGCCGTCAGCTAGATCATAGTTAGAGCCTGCTGGGCTATCCGTTGGATGGCCCGTGCTTGCCGATGCCATATAGTGGTGATAGCTTGATGTTTGCCCATGCATAGGGTTATATATGCTATCATGGCATCCCCCGCATGCCAAGCCCCCTTTTGATTCGCCGTAAGGTGTGTGAGGCTTATGGCATTTAGTGCACCCTGTTCTTGTATCGTGGTTTGGGCTTGTAACGTTAATCGAGAGTTTTATTCCCATGACGATGCTGTTACGGTTTGACTCGGTTGGCCTTGCATGGCAGACCAGGCAAACCTCATCAGTGCCGGCAGTTATCTTGCCGTCGCCATTAGGGTCAGTCCAACCGCCACCGCCCTGCGCAACAGGCTTTGTTTGATAATCGTAGAGACCGTCTGCAAGCATTTTAGAGTTGCCCTTGTTTGAAACATGAACATCGTGGCAGATTGAACAGGGTATTTTTACACCAGCGTTGTAATGCTTCCCGGCAGGGGGTGGGGACCACGTTCCACTTGATGTACTCTCATCGTAGGTGCTCGCATGTTTTGTCAGGTGGCCCGCTGTCTCTGGCGAGTAAGAATCGTCATAGTCTGCTTTGATATCCGTGCTTGCGCCGGTACCGTTATGGCACGCCTCGCACAGGTAGTTATATGCGGTATGCGAGTAGTTGTTTACGGTATCGGGGTCCTTCAAATAAGACCGGTTTAAGATCATAAAAGTGGTGCCCGCCGACAGCGTCGTTTCGTTTGAAAAATCGGGGGCAAGATGAACAGTGTGGCATACCTGGCATAAGTTGCTTGTTGTGGAAAACGTACCGTGCGGCGATGAGACGATCGGCAGAAGCCTTGATTGCAGGTTAGAGAAAGCCGCTACGGTATCGCCGCCGGATACTAATATCGCACTCTCGTTTTCAAGCCGCGAGCCGACCGTTGTGCCGACCGTTGCCGAATTCTTGATTTTATAGACGATGTAGTAAACTGAAGGTTCAGTTGTTACAGTTTGACTTACGGTAAAGCTAAAAGTCGTCGTCTCTTCACCGGATTGGAACGTCCCGGGTGATGTGGCTACCAGAGTATCCGGGGTTATGTCCGGGGCGTTAGGGCTTTGGAAGCCAGCCCTTGAATTCGTCTCTTTGTAAATCCAGACGTTTGCTATATTTGTGCTGGCGACCCCATCACCGTATTCAGCAATTTGAATAGCAGTCACTGTTATGCTTCCGCTGTCCGCCATAAGGGTGATCGCCTGCATCGGTATATAGGTCTGTCCCGACGATGCGTTTGTAGTAACCGAACCCCGAGCAACCGGCTCGGAAATAACCGTTAGCTGCGCCGCGAGCGCCGCCTGTGGCAGGATGCATATTGCCGCTGTAGCTACAAGAATCAATAATATATAGCTAATATATCTAAACCGGCTGGATGGCCATTCAGGGAGCTTCATAATGATACCTGTATTCGGTAAGTTGTTTCTATGAATAATCTACTAATCTTACTAATAGCTTTGCCACAATCCACATTCTTCCACTATGAAGTTTAGCAATCAACAGGCAGTTTTACAACTACTAAGAGGGTGGATGTAAGGTTGAGGGATTGTAAAACCATTGGTGGGTAGGGGTTTACAATTATAGGAGATAAGTAAGGAATTAAAAATTAAAATTTGAATGCAGAAGTTATCTAATTAAGATAATGGCTCTTCCATGGCACCACCCTTCATTCCCCTTAAAAGGAGGGGGAGCATTCGCCAGATGATGCTTAGCGTGGCCAGAGCAAAGCCTGTATAGACTATCCCGATACCCTTGTCTCTTACCACACCAAATTTGACCCAGTATTTTATATCTTTCAGGGTGATTGAGATATGCTCTCCTTTAAGGGTACCGCCCATCTTTAGCAGGCCCTTGATTTGTTCCTTGCCATAGCCATCGGTTACCCGGATATAAAAGGCGGGGTTTTTAGGTTCCTGGGATTTAGTCGCATAGCCTGATCCATCCTTGACGACGTCTGGATAAAACACCGCCTGGATATTAATATCTGTGTAGGGCAGCCGGTATGGAGTTTTTTCAGGCTTACCAATATTTGAGGGGAGTTTATAGTGTTGTTCGCCAACCACGTCTCCGGTTTTGTTATCAATTACACGAAGAAGGGGTGCCAGGCCGTAATTTTGCAGCGTGAGGTTTTCTCCATCAGATAATGACAGGGGTTGGTTTATCCGCACAGCGGTTTCCTTCTCGTTTTGACCATCGATGGCATAAACACTGGCTGCATAATCAACGGCTTTACCGTTTGAATCCCGGGTCACTTTGAAACCCTCAAGCGTTATGGATATTTCCCGCGTTGGGTCAAAAAGGTACGGTTTTTCTTTTAAATAGAGATAGTCACGGTTGTTAAGGCTATATATATCCCCGGTATAAGTGTCTCCCTCGGTGATGATAACCGCGCCCGTCTGCCTCGTTTGAAACGAGACGAGACCACCGGCAAATATAATGATAAAGCTGATATGGAAAAACACCGACGGCCAGAGACCCCTCTGATGCCGGTGCTCTTTGACCTCGCGATACATACGCCGGGTGGTACAGTAAAGGATTGAAGCGATGATAAATCCGAAGATATCGTAGAACCATGTTGATGAGTAGAGGTTGTTAAGACCCGTAAGCTCTACGGCCTTTACTAAAAAAGCGGGCCCTTTTTCCCACTGCATTATGTCTTCCGGTAGTGCACGCCCTTGCTGGGGGATTATACTGGCGATGGCCATAGCAAATGCCGCTACGGCCATCAATACTATTGCCAGAAACCTTGATGTTAAAAAACGCCAGATCGTTGTAAAGATCTGTTTGGCTTTTATCATCGATTTTTAAATAGTCCTTCCGTTAGTAATCCCAATTACTGTTACTAATGCTAACACCGCTGCTGTGCTGCGTGCAATCTGATAACGACGGATTAGATGCTGTGCCGGAAGTCCAGCAGCTGCCCGATAATGTTGTTGATGGTGCAGTATATCCGATTACATTAGAGCCGTTCATCAATCGCTGGCCGATCGGTGATGTACCGTAAGTGCCGACACCTTGGTTGGAACCGTGAATACCGCCAAGCCTCATGTTCTGGATAGTGCCGCCGTAGGCTCCGTGGCAGTTAAAGCACATCGGTCCAGAAGACTCATCCTGGTTGAGCCTGAACATATTTAAGCTTCCGTTTGCCATTTTGCTTGTAAGTGGGTGATCAACGCGTGAATAGCTCTTGTATGGGTCCATAGGAGCAGAATAGATATCTATATTTGGACCCAGCTGCTGGAAGCCGTATACTTTGTAGTCATGGCATTCGTAACAGAAGTTGCTTGTCCAAACACCCTGCGCTGAGTTATAGTACCGGCGAAGCATGTAGCGAGAATTAGATCCATGCGGGCCGGACGCTACGCTGCCATTAGAAATCCAGCCGTCGTCACCATGGCAATCACTACAAGTGATGAGTGAGTTCCATGCATACGGCGCTATAAAAGTCAACGGCAGCTTAGTAGCACCGCCGCCCGTTGGCGCGGTTTTCCCGGTTGCTGCCACCGGGTGGTAGCCTAGGTTACCTGGATTGAAATCCTGAACCGGGTCGGCCTGCGTGGCACCGGCTGCACCGTTTGGCCATGTCGTTGCGGGAGCCGGCCCTGTACCCCAAGCATAACTGGAGTGGCATTTAAGGCAAAGCTCATACTCAAATGTGACTGAAGGTGTTTTTGCGAAAGCGCCAGTTGCCCAATCGGTAACCGAGACGCCCCAGATTCCGGCTATAGCTGGACCAGCTTTGTTGCCGTTGGCTGGGTCGCCAACCGCGCGGTCTCCGGCCTTTGCGGCATGCGGATTATGGCAGTCCTCGCATTCTGCATGCCGATTGTTTGCCGGCATCCAACCCGGGGCTGCTTTCTCAAACTCATCCGAAGTATGTTTACCCGGCGTTTCAACCGGATGCCGATAAGCCTTTGCAAACTGGTCCTTGATGTTCTTGGCTTTGCCACTCATCAGCTGCCCGTAGATATCGTTGCCGCCGGCTCCGGTACCGCTATGGCACAGGTAGCAGAAGTTTTCCTCAAGGCCGGAATTATCTATATCTGCTGCTTCGGCGGTAGGGATTCCTGTTCCGCCGCCTGCAGTACCGTTATCTGTTAGTAAGCTCTTAAAGTTTGAATTATGATTAGCAAACTTGGGTGTGGTGCTCTGATACAGTTTATTGGTTGTGTCGTTGTGGCACTTTACGCAGTTGCCCTTAAATGCTGAGGTGTCTTTAGTAAATGTGGAGCTGGCTTGGTAGTTGTGCGCGGACGCATTGTAATCGTTTTTGTTTAAGAGCTGTGTTGTTGTGCTACCGCCGGTCTGACCATTTGTATCTTTAGTAAAGCTTGCCGCGGCGTGGCATGATAAGCATATGCCGCCACGCATTGCGTTGTTGTCAAAATCGGTCGCCATGTAGGAATTAATATCGTTCTTTGACGGCGCTGTTTGAATCTCGGCACGGAGGTTTCTTGCTCGGTTGCCGTTTGAGTTAAGATCCGGCCTGAACATGTCATGATCGACATGACACATTAAGCACGAGCGTGTCCCAGGCTGCAGCATGTAATTATTGCCCGCCGGGCTCTCTGTCGGATACACTGCCTCAGCAGTAATTACGTAGTGATGGTAGCCAGAGCTGCTCTGCATTGAATTCAGTATATTGGCATGGCAGCTTTCGCACGCTGTTCCCCCAACTGACTCGGTAGCATTTGGGGGCTGCGGATTATGGGTATTATGGCAGTCACAGCCAGTTACGGTATCGTGGTTAACTGAGCCGCCTACCGGTAGATAAGGCATCTTTATGCCCGCTATTATACTATTTCGGTTTGTTTCTGTACTCTTTGGATGGCAAACCAGGCATGCCTCAGCACCGGGGTCAATTTTACCGTTCTCATTTGGGTCAGCCCAGTTGCCTCCGGTTGGGCTTGTTGCATACGCATAAAGGCCATCCGCAAGCATCTTATAGTTGCCTTTACTTGAACCGTGCGAGTCATGGCATACCATGCATGGTATCTTCATGTGTGCGTTGTATTTCTTGCCGCTTGGCGGAGGCTTCCAGCCTATGGTCTGCGTACCCTCGCTTGAGGTTTGGTGGCCGGCGTATGGGGAATCGCTATCATAATCGGCTTTGATGTTTGTGCTCGCGCCGGT